>CAYMOA010000019.1:1520-12083 GCA_964391935.1 uncultured Candidatus Saccharibacteria bacterium
AACATAGAAATGGTCCGACTGGTTATATCAAACTTCATTTTGATAAAGAGAAAACTACTTTCGTAAATATTGACAAACATTTTGGTGAATTTGCCAATGTCCCGGAAGTCCAAGTCTCTCCAATAGAAGAATTCTAAAACTACATGTTAACAACTATACCCCGCGGTGCGGGGTATAAAAAAAGATTGAAGAAATAATGATATAATTGAAAGAAATGTCTGAGGAATACAATAAATTATTTGAATATTTTAAATCTTTCCCAGGAATAGGAAAACGTCAAGCTGAGCGTTTTGTTTTTCATATTCTCACCAGAGACCCTTCTTGGGTTGATAGTTTTATAAATGAAATCAAAAAAGCTAAAGAAAATGTTCGTGAGTGTGTGGATTGTTGTCGCGTTTTCAGAAATAAATATGGGGAAAAATTTTCTGAATGTGAAATCTGCCGTTCACAAGTCCGTGACCGATCAGTCTTAGCAATCGTAGAAAAAAATATCGATGCCGATGTTTTTGTCAAAAAAGCTTCTTGGACAGGACTAGTTTTTGTTCTTGGCGGTCAACTTCAAGTTATCGAAAAGAAAAATCCTCCAAAAATAAATTTAGAAAAACTTTTAAAATTTATAAAAAAGTTGCAGACCCCCGGGGGTCTACAAGAAATAATTCTCTGCAACTCCCTCAACCCAGACGGTGTGTTCACTGCTAGTGTTTTAAAACAAAAAATAAATGAATTTTTAGAACAGAATAATTTAACAAAAATAAAAATTACAACTTTTGGTCGTGGTTTCTCAACAGGAACAGAACTAGAATATGCCGACAAAGAAACTCTGCAAAACGCTTTGCAAAATAGAACAGAAAATATTATTTAATCTCTAGCGGGTAAAATATAAGAAAGTGGTGGGACAAGCAAAATCAAATATGTAAGACCAGGAGTGAAATAGGCCACAAAAATAGCTAGAGTGTAAGCGTATACTCCAACATGTTTGAAAAATTCTCTTTTATGGGTAAAAGTATTATTTTTTACAGAGGAATATTTTAACCAAGTAAAAGCAAGAGAAGCAAATAACATAACTACAGAATAAACAATTAGTGCTATCTGATTTTTAGGATTATTTGCTAGAAAAGATGTAGCGAAAGGAATCATAGAAATAAACATGAGAAGCGTAGAGTTTGCCCAAACAGTTCTATGACTCACATATTCTATTTTATTGGTTATATAGTGATGATTGATCCACATTATGGAAATTGTTATAAATGAAAGTATGAAAATCAAAAATTGTGGGCCGAGCATAAATAAATGCTGTAAAGTTTCAAAATTATTTGTACTATCCACCACAGGACTTTTCAAATCAAATGCAAGCAGGGTAACTACGATAGCCATCACACTATCAGAAAAAGTTTCTAATCTATTTTTATTCATAGAAATGAGTATAGCAAAAAAAGTAAAAATTTGGTAAAATGGAGGACAAAGCCGGAGTGGCGGAATGGTAGACGCACTCGACTCAAAATCGAACGCAGCAATGTGTGTGGGTTCAAGTCCCACCTCCGGCACCAATTTTTGATATACTAGAAACATATGAAAAAAACTAGAAAATTAATAAAAGGGTTTTCACTAAAATTTGACGCTTTGTTTTTACGTAACCTAACCCTCATCTTTGCGACCATCTTTATCTGGCGAGGTATCTGGAACTTGGCTGACAAATATTTCTTTCCCCACGACTTTTTGACCAGCAATTTAGCTATGATTTTTGCAGGACTACTTTTGTTATTTATTTTTGATTCTGAAGTCGAGGAAACAGAGGGAGAGATAGAAGAAATGGAAGATTTTGAGTCAAAGCCACATAATCATAAACATCGTCATCTACTCAATGACCATATCTAAGAAAAAAATATTTTTTATTGTTGGTCCCACCTCTAGTGGCAAGACGGCACTGTCTATAGAATTGGCAAAAAAAATAGGAAATACAGAAATAATCTCTGCGGACTCACGCCAGATATACCGAGATTTAAATATTTCTAGTGGCAAAGTAACAAAAGAAGAAACAGAAAATATTCCCCATCATATGTTGGATATCGTAGACCCGGGTGAATATTTTTCAGTTGTTGATTATACAGATATGGCATTACAAAAAATAGAGGAAATATATTCTAGAGGTAATACTCCTATAATTTGCGGTGGCACCGGTTTCTATATCGACTCACTTTTGTACAAATACAATTTACCAGAAACAAAGAAAAATGAGAACTTAAGAAAAGTATTAGAAACTAAAAATACGCAAGAGCTTTTTAAAATTTTGTCTTGGAAACTTTTTAATATAAGAAATCTAAAGTACTTTTTTAAAAATATTAAAACTATTCAAAAATTTTCTATCCTAGAATATAAAAACAACCCTCACCGATTGATGCGGGCGATAGAGATCATAGATGAGTTGGGCTACATACCAGAGTTAAAAAAAGAAAAAAGATTTTCAGATGTAGAATACGAAGTAGAAATTATTTCCACAAAAATAGACAGAAAAACTTTACGAGAGAAAATATATAAAAGACTCCTCGAAAGACTAGACTCTGGTATGATTGATGAAATCAAAAGTGTTAAAGAAAAATATAATCTGAGTTGGGATTATTTAGAGAAACTAGGCTTAGAATTTAAGTGGGTTTCAAAATTTTTACAAAAAGAAATTTCTAGAGAAGAAATGATTGAAAAACTTTTTCTTGATATTTGTCATTATGCAAAACGTCAAGAATCTTGGTTTAAACGATATCAACCTAATTTATAATCGTCCCCTCAAAATTATTTTCCAGTATTTTGTCGAGCATTCCAACTTCTAGTTTTGTAACATAAACAGGAAGATTGTTAGCCTCAGCCAAGCTAATCGCGGCTTTATCCATCACTTTAATATTTGGGTTTGCAAATACTTCTGAAAAGGTGAGGCTAGAATATTTTTTTGCGTCAGTGTTTTTATTCGGGTCTTTGTCGTACACACCATCAACTTTGGTAATCTTAACCACACAGTCACAGCCGAGTTCGAGTGCAGCTGACACGCTGGCTGTGTCTGTAGTCACAAATGGATTCCCAGTACCGCCTGCCACTATCACTACTCGCCCTTTTTTCATATGTTCTATCGCACGCAGTCTGGTGAACCCTTCAGAGATTTTATTAGCTTCGAGTTTTAAAAGCATTCTACAAGTTTGTCCTGCGCTTTCTAAAATATCATTGAGCGCCATCGAGTTCATCATGGTTGCGAGCATCCCCATATAATGAGCCGTACTTTCTAAAATAAGGTTTTCATTTTTATGCAGTTCTGTACCTCGTACAAAGTTTCCTCCACCAACCACAATCGCGATTTCTATATCATGTTTATCTTTTGTTTTTTTTATATCTTCTGCTAGTAGTTGAATAACATCAGTATCTATCCCCTTGCCGCTTTCGCCTCCAAACTGCTCTCCTGATAATTTAATTAATATCCTTTTCATAAATTTATTTTTCTACTCCGTATACTTTTCCTTCAAGTCCATTTGAAACAACTCTGACTTTTTTAAAACCATCTAAATCTCTAACTCGTGGAATACCATATCTTTCGTTTGAAATTCCCAACATTAACATTCTGTCAGAAGAATAGTCAATATGTTCACTAAAAATAACCGATACTCCTTTTTCTGCACAAAGTGTTTCAATGTGTCCGCCATCTTTGCGTGAACCACCCAGAATTATTACCGCTCCAGATTTTGGAAGTGCTTCCATAATTTCATTTTCAAATTCTGATGAAAACTTACTTTTAGAGAAAATTACAACCCCTTCTTTTTCTCTGTTGTCATCTTTATTGTCTAAAACATTCAATTCTAAATCCATCGCTCCTAATCCTCTACCTTCAAAAATAGGTTCTATCCCTTCTGGGAAATTTACTTCTATCTTTTTTCCAAATTCTTTTGGTAAAAATCTAGCTTGTAATATGAAAGTTCCATATTGCGGATTGTCCATATTGTCTCTATCTGCTTCAATAAATTCAATTTGTATTGGAAAGCCAAAGTATCTTTCTAATTTTAGAGTAAGTGACGCAATTTCTTCAATCAGGTGCGTGAACTTTCTTCTTAAATCAAATTGGTAGTGAAAAATGTTTCTAGGGTCGTGTAAATCCACCATTTCTGCAAGTTGGTCTTTAGTAATTACCGGGCGCAAACCACTATCATAAACTATATCTAATAATTCAGGAACATTATGCATTACTGAATTTACATAACCTTTTGTATTGTCGTCTGACGGAATATGTTCTTGAATAACTAGTCCCATTTTTTCAGGTTTTGCAATACCTTTTTCTTTTCTGTAATTTATTGCAATTTCTGAATTTGTAGATTTATAAACTTCTAAAACTGCTTTAACAAAGTCCATTCTTGAAGCATTTTCTGGAATAACTATTGACTTGTAAATCCCAGCACCAGTAGAGTTTTCATTGTCTTCTGAATAAACTGCACTGGAACGAACAATTATTTTTTTACCTTGATGTGTTTTAACAAACTCGTCATAGTAAGCAAGTAATTCACTTAAAACACTTTCCTTGTTTTCCCATTTAGAAAATACATCCACTGGTATTCTTATAAAATCGGCAACTAACATATCTCTAAAATATCCGTCTTCCTTCAACTTATCTAATACTGCTAAAAATGCCCCTTTTGCTCCGTAAACTCCCTTCTCTTTTTCAAAATTTTCCAAATCAAAATGTCCAAGTCTATCTTGAATTGCAAATTCGTTTTCATTTCTTTTTATCGCTTCTATAATTTCTCTAAATGCACCAGAAATAGTTCCTTGCCCTGAAATACTAGTATTCAACATATCATTAGAATATCTAAATAGATTTTCTAATGTTAATACAAATTCTTCTTCTCTACCCTCATCGCGATAAACACTTGCTTGATATTTTCTTTTTTCAAGTAATCTCTCTAACTCTTTTCTTAAAGTTGCTACTGTACTTTTTCTTTCTTCCAATGTTTGTGCTAGTTTAATTTTATCCAAAAGAGAGTTCAGTCTAACTTCTGCTGGTTCATAAAATAAAATGAAACTCTCTACACTTTTAGCGTCGTGGTGCCCTTCAGCATCCCAATCACTCAGTAATCTAAAAAATTCTTTCTCATCTACATCTTTAATATCCTCTAAATTTTCTCTTCTTTTACTAAAAAATTCTGCAACAATTTTTGGATCGTACTCTCCAAACTCATTAACTAACTCTTTTTCTAATTGCTCCCTTTTTTCACCTGAAAAAATAAAAGCCTCATAATTATCTTTGAAATGTTTAAGTAATTTTTGTGTGATTTTAGACGCCACTATCTCATTACTCTCTTGTCCACTTGGGTTTGGAAATGTCATATAATTTATTTAATATGTTATAAACCAGAGTTTATCATAAAAAATATATTGCGGGCGACGTAGGAATCGGACCTACGCTAAGGCGTTTGGAGTGCCTTGTACTACCATTATACTAGTCGCCCAAGTCAACATATTCTAACATAAAAATAGAAAATATCAGAATTATTTAAAAATAAATCCCCTGCATAGCAGGGGAAATATTTTAGAAAAAAAATTAAACTTTGAACTCTTTGTGTTCTACCCTTTTGCGGCAAACTTTACAGTACTTTACAAGTTTAAGTTTTTCAGTTACTTTTTTCTTGTTTCTAGTTGTAATATTGTTTCTGGATTTGCACTTTGTACAACCCAAACCTATTAAGTGATTCTGTGACATAAAGATTTATTTTATCTCAGTATTCTATCACATTTGGGCGAAAAAGCAAATTATTTGACAGTCTTCTTGGTAGAAGTTGCTGGTTGAGCAGCAGCCTTTTGCGCCTCTTGTTTTTGTACATAGGCCTGTAGTTCTTGGGTAAACTGAGCTACCACACTCGGGTTGCTCGTACCAAGTTTGTTGATGGTAGCTAGAGCATTGTTGAAGTCACCACTTGCTACATAGGCCTGTGCAAGCCACAGAACAAAATTCTGATTGCTTGGGTCTATTTGGTTAGCTTCACTAAGTAATTTTACTATCCCACTCACATCTTTTCTCTGGTTATAGACTTGCATCATTTGAGAAATTAATGTGTTGAATTCTTCTCTGCTTGCGGTTGGCAAAAGATCTTTAATAATTGAGAGAGCTCTCTCATCCTGATTAGCAAGCATCAATACTTGGATATATTCGATACGTATTTGGTTATAACCAGCAATATTTTTTGGAGTCACGGCTATCGCTTTTTCATAATAAGTCACAGCATTGTTGAGATCACCTTTTAGTAAATATGCCTTGGCTAAGTAAATAAGTGCTATTTGCTTGCTTGGAGCTAAGTCAGCAGCGAGTTTTAAAGTCTCTACTGCATTATCATAACTTCGGATATTTAGATAATATAGACCCAACATGAACTTGGCTCTGTGGTCAAATGGGTTTTCTGCTATTTGAGTTTTGAATTGTTCGAGTGCAGAGTTCGCAATTGTTACGATGGCATTCTTTACTGTTTCGTCAGAGACTTGTGGTAGTAAGTTAATATATTCTAAAGTTTTTTGTAAATAGAATTCCCTAATCTCATAAGTTCCTAAAGTGTCCATATTTATAGCTTTTTCATATAGCCTCTGTGTGCCTTGTAAAACTTCGATTGGGTTTTGCGAAGTTGACCTTTGTTGATAAGTCATGGCTTCTATCGTAGTTAAGTTCGCATATGACGGTAAATATACTATTTTATAAACTGCAAAAATACCAAGCAATACAATAACTGTCCCTAAGATTTTTGCATATTTTAAACTTACACTTTTTAGATTTAATACACCGTAAGAATATTGCGAGCCAAAATAAACAGAGGCGATCACAAACAATAGACTACTAGTCAAATTATCAAATACAAAGAAAATATGTACTGCATAAGTTGTGATCAATGCAAACAATATTGGTATGATCAAATCATTTTCTTTCTCTTGTCGTAAGTTGGATTTTATAATTCCATAAACTGACATAAACAAAAGAAAGAGAAAAGATAGAAAACCAAGAATACCACCAAAAACTAGCCAACCCAAATAGGTATTGTGTGGGTGATCAAAATAAGTTTCTTGACCATACATCGCAGGGTTATAATTTTTATTAAAAGCATGAATAAAGTTTTCTTGTCCCCAACCCAAGAATGGTTTTTCTTCCCAAGATATAATCGCAGTTTTCCAAATATTCCATCGTGCGAATAAAGTATTTACAGATGAAAAGCGCGCAACTATTGGTACATCCTGAGCAATATTATTTTTCTTGGCATACACTATAAAACCTGTAAATATTGATACCAACAAAAGTCCAGAAAGGATTGTTCCGGCTACTGCTTTTTTATTTCCATCAAACCAATATTTAGAAACCAAGAGTACACCAAAACCTAAAATCATACCAACGATAACCCCACGAGTTCCGGAGTAGATCACAGCTAAAAAGTTTATAGCCGCTAAAACTGGTAACAAATTACCTTTTACCTTCTTTCCAAAAATCGCAAAAATAATTAACCAAAAAGTGAGGGCAGAATAGATACCCAAATAAATCGAGTTACCGAGTGTTGCATCTACACGGCAAGCATCACCTTGTGCTATACAAAGTCCGAGAATAGGTGCCCCTGCTAAATTTTTCAAGCCCAAGAAAAATACTAGTTTTTGTAAAACTGCAATGCCTGAAACAAATGAAGAAACCCAAATATGTATTTGAAAAATTTTATTCCACTCTAGTTCTTGGATTCTCAAAGTAGTAGCAGATACTGCTAGTATAAATAAGAAAAATAAATTGATATAACCCTCCATTCTTTCATAATTACTCCACAAACTCCTTCCTGGGTCTATGGAAAAAATTGTAGCGAGTGCCATAATAAAAGCCAATATAGCAAAACCAAAAACAAAAGGAGTAACTCGTGGACGATAGTCAGAATTGGTCAAAGATAAATACAATAGCGAACACATGGCAACAATCATTAAAAATCTAAAAACAAAAGCTTTGCCAACTATATATGGATATAAAAAAGATGGTACGAAAATTACAGCTACAACGGGTATGGCAAATAGAGATGCTAAACCAATATGTCTAGCTAATGAATAATTACTTTCTCTTTGACTATAAACAAAACCGGAAACAACCCAACCAATAGAATATACGAGGATAGAAGTAACCACCATGCTTGCAGGATTTAAAAAAGATAAAAATCCGCTAGGATTGATAGTTTGGATAATAGTAATAATAAGTGTAATTGGTAAAAGTGCTTTTAATATTTTATCTAACATAAATTTATGTGGGCAAAAGTATACAATGCTTTTCCTAAATTCCAAAGTAATTTAAGAAACTTTTAATTGGACTAACTTGTTCATTTTTGACCACAAATTTTTCATTTGTAAAATTTTCTGCTTTAGTTATTTGTTCGTTATTTGCTTTGTTTACTATATTTTTTCTGATAGTATTTTTCTTAATATTTTTTTTAACCACAATTACTGGGGTATTCTTTAATTTTTCATAATCCTCTATCGTGTAAACAGAAACTGTTTGTGTGGTTGTAGCTGACAAGTTTTTTTCTAAAACTTTTTTCTGGTCTGATATCTTGATCAATATCTCATCCTTTGCTATTTCTATTTTATTTGCAAATTGCAGGCTGACTTTACTTGTGCTTGTTGCCAATTTTAAAGTTGTATTTGCAATCTTAATACTTTTATTTGGGAGAATAGACAGCCTTTTAGGTAAAGCTGTTTCGTTTATTAGAAATCCCCCTATATCTATTTCTTCTTTTGATAAATTAAATATTTCTACAAATAGTAAATTATTTTTTTCTTGTAATTTAATTTTAACATTGGGTTCGACAACTTTTACATAAACCCTAGAATTATTTTTATAACCATTCGCAAAACCTTCTGCATCTACAGTATATTCACCTGGAAACTTATAATTATGAAAAACGTTTTTCCCTTCTGCTGTTTCCCCATCTCCAAAACTCCAGAAAAAGTTGGCATTCACACTTTTTTTATCTCCATTTACTGCTACTGCCTCAAACAAAATATCTGCTCCTACTACTCCTATTTTATTTTCTCCTATATTTAAATATATTTTCTCCGACTCAGGGAAATAATATTTATTATAATAAGTTGGTTGTGTAAAAGTCTGAGTGGTTTCTGTTGTCGTAGTAGAATTGTTATTTGTAACCGAAGTGCTATTATTAAAAATTTCATTTATTTTGCCAAGTGTGATTTTAGATTCTTTTATAGTATTATCAATTTTCGATAATGAGCTGCCTTCTTTCCCTTCTAATTTTACACCTTCTATACCATCTTTATCAAATTTAAAATTATCTAATTCTGTACCATTCTTCAATTTTAGGATTAGACTATCTTTTGTATTTGCCAACTGAAAATTAGAGAAAAAGTATTTTCCATTTATTGGAATAATGCAATTTTTTGTTGGAAAATCGTTTTGTAAAAATAGTACAAACTCTTTTGTAAGAATTTTTGTATCAGAATTCCCAATCTTTAATTCTCTCAAAGTTCCACCATCAAAAAGTGAAATATCTGAAATATCATAATCTTTTTCTTCTTCATTATATATCTCTATAATTTCACATCCCGTATCTGACCCTTCTGGGTTGGCAACAATTTCAGAAATTATCAAAGCAAACGTAGGTGTCACTGAAAAAAATATTATTAAAATAATACCAAATAGTTTAGTCATACTCTCTTTAACTTTTATCTAAATTAGATTTAATTTTCTTCTAATACTAAAAGCCTGTTTTCAATCTTACTCATAAAATTTAATAAAATATTTTTTAGTTCTTTAAAATCATCTTTAGTTGCAAAGTTCTTGAGATCATCTTTAGTTGCAAAGTTCTTGAGATCATCTTTAGTTGCAAAGTTCTTTGCGTCTTCTTTGATTAAGAAATACTCAGAATCTTTTTTTGTAAAAAATTCTCTTGCATCATCTTTAGTTAGGAAATTCTTGGCATCAGCTTTAGTAAACATATTCTCTTCAATGTATTCCAACCTTTTATCCACCTTATCAAATCTCGCATCAACACCTCCAAATTTTTTATCTACTAGGTCAAAACTTTTTTTTGTTATAACTGCTAAATTTTCAATACTTTGATTTGTAAACTCAAAATTCTTTTTAGTGATTATAGCCAACTTCTCTACTTCGCTCACTTTTTTATTAACTCTCTTCTTTTTTATCATATATTTTTGATACTATAATTATATGCTCAGCTAAAATAAAATGCAAACACTAAATATCACCCATATCTAAAAGGGCTTTTAGAACATCTTCTGGCACTTCGTCAAGATCGTCTGACACAGGTTTATTATTTTTAATATTAGAAAACTTGGTTTGTATATTTGTATTCGTCTGTAGTGCATGAGAACGCTGCATATTTAAAAGAACTTTTTTTCGCAGGCTTTCTTCCTTTTTTTCTTGTTTTTCAACCTCTTTGATTATTTTTTGAATTTCTTTGGCAACTTCTTTTTCTTTTTGGATTACTTCTGGTTTAGGTTCTTTTCTATCTTCTTGCTTTCTATCTTCCTGTCTTCTGTCACTTTGTCTTCTATCCT
>CAYMOA010000020.1:0-6892 GCA_964391935.1 uncultured Candidatus Saccharibacteria bacterium
TGGACCCCACCTAACCTCCCCTATAAATAGGGGAGGAATTAGTGCGAAATATTTTAGTAAAAAAGTTTTAGTAGAGCACACTTCTGTAAACCTATTTAAACCATTTGGGATAGGGCACATGATGACAAATTTCACAGGAGAATTTGTTTATAGGATTTTAAAAGAGTTTGGTGCTGAAACTATAAACATGTCATACCCCTCAGATATATCTATTGGTATTGCAAAAGCAATTTATAAAATAAAAAAAGATGGTGGTTTGGAGCAAAATATTTTTAAACAAAATGAAAAAGAGATAGTGAGTTATCTCGGTGAATGTTACATGCTTGGGGTGAATATTTACAAAGAAGCTGAAGAGAATAAAAATGAAGTAATCATAAGAGAGGTAAAAGATATTGCAAACAATTTATACAGGAATACGACAAGCGAAGATTTGGAGATCTTTGAAAAATGTAAAAAAATAAACTTAGACTACTTTTCTGTTTTTGTTAAAAGTTTGGGTTCTCACTTTGATAATTTTATCTTTGAAAGTGAAGCGGGGGTAGAAGGCAAAAAACTGGTTATAGAAAATATTCCAAAGGTTTTCCAAAACAGTGAAGGTGCAATTATCTATGTACCAGGAGAAGAAAGAAAAGATATTAACACAACTGTGTTTATAAACGGAGAAGGTAACCCGACATATCCTGGAAAAGACCTCGGCCTACTTTCTTTGAAGTTTAAGAAATTTGATCCAGATTATTCTTTTTTTATAACCGACAACGAACAGATACCACACTTTAAAGTTGTTTTAGATGCTGCAAAAAAGATAAATAAAAATTGGTATGAAAAAAGTTTTCACATTTCACATGGGCGTATGACTTTTAAAGGACAAAAAATGTCTAGTCGTTTAGGAGGCGTGCCAACAGGAGAAGGAGTTATAGAAAATGTTTTAGAAGCAGTGAGAGAAAAATCGGGAGACAGAAATATTTCCGAAGAAGTGATGAGGGAAGTGGCTTTGTCTGCACTACGTATCTCTATATTACGTGCCAAGCCGGGAGTGAATATTGATTTTGACCCAGACAAAGCACTTTCTTTTGAGGGTGATTCTGGGCCTTATCTTTGCTATACCTCTGCTAGGTTGCATTCGTTGTTACAGAAAGGTAAAGAAAATAATCTATTCCCAGGATGTCAGTTGGCTCATGATGGCTCGGAGAGAAATCTGGAAAGAAAAATTTTTCAATTCCAAAATATTTTAGAAAATGTTGTAGAGGAAATAGCTCCGCAAAAACTGGTGACATATTTATTTGAGCTTGCAGGCGAGTTTAATAATTTTTATGCACATACAAAAATTATTTCAGAAACTAAAAATAGTCAAGAAAATAAATTTGAAAGTGAACACTATCTGTATGTGGTGCAAAAAACTTTAAATGTTCTAACCAAAGGACTACATATCCTCGGCATCACCGCCCCAGAAAAAATGTAGTTAAATAAAGATATGCTAGAACGAATCAAAAGAGAAATGAAAAAAATTTCTCCAAAAGAAATTTTTAAAGAGAGGATATATAAAACTGCTGAGGAAATAGAAAAAGGCAATTACGACGTCATTTTTTTCTTAGACAGAAGTGCCAGAACTATTTATTCTGCCTTGTGTTATGTATGGCAAACTAAATATAAAGGAAAAAAGATCCCAGAAATCAGGTTTTTAAATATTGGACGCGAGCAGACCTTAAAAACATTACAACAAGAAGACAGAAAAATTTTAGATTCTATTAAGAGTTCAATTATTGGCAAAGTTGGTAAACAAACAGGACTCAGGTTATTAATAATTGATGATGTTTATGAAAACGGTAATACAATGGTTAAGGCATCTGGATTAATAAACCAAGTTTTTCAGGGGGCTGAAATAGAAGGTTTAACAATTTTTAACGCAGACAGTATAAAAAGTGAATTTCAAATAAATTGGATAAAAATAATTCTGGGTTCTTTTTTTAGAAATGGTAATGGGGTAGAAACTAAAAATGGATCAGTGATTTCAGTTCCTGGGGATCTCGATAGATACAAGCGACTTAAAGCAAAAATAAAGAGCATATTTGAAGAATAATTTGTGATACACTTCTTAGCATGAAAAAAAAGAATTTTAGTAAAAAGATTTCTGGGTTTACTTTAATAGAACTATTGGTAACCATAACTATTATTGGGATACTTTCCTCTATCGCCATCTATGGTTTGTCAGCAACTCGTGAAAAAGCCCAAGACACCAGTCACCTCTCGAGCATACGTGATGTACAACTCGCGCTCGAAGCTTATAAAAGTGTGAACAATATTTATCCCGACGCCGGGACTCAGGGGGGCAATGCATATATTGTAAACTTGGCTCCAAACTTTATTACTAAATTACCAGTATCTCCTGTCCAGTCTGCAAGTGCAGGTTTCCAATATGCAGTTTCTAGTGATAAAAAAACTTATTGTGTGTATATACGTGGAACAGTTTTTAAACCTGAGTCACAGCAAGAAATGTATTCTGCCTCATGTCCTAAAACTTGGACGGCTTGCAAAGGTAAAGATGTAGCCGGTCTCACGACTTGTCCTGGGGTAACTGGGTTCTAAAAAATATTTGACTATCAGAAAGATTTTGTGATAGTATAATTGAGTATAAATGCAATGAAGCGGCCATCACCGCAGAGCATGGAAAGAAATGCAGTAAAAGCAAAGTAGAATCCTACAATGAAGTTCAACTGAAAAGTTGATAAATCAAGGTGGTACCACGAGCCTCTCTCGTCCTTGAAAAATGTTTTGCAAAAGACATTTTTTGAGGACTATTTTAATTTAATTACATAATATGAACGAAGAAAAAAAACAAAAAACAATCAATGAGAAAGAGTTGGAAATACTCAAGTTTTGGAATGATAATAATTTTTTTGAAAAATCTCTTTTAGAAAATAAAGGAAGGGAAGAGTATATTTTTTACGATGGTCCACCATTTGCCACAGGTCTCCCGCACTATGGTCACTTATTACAAAGTTATTTAAAAGATACTTTGCCTCGGTATCAAACTATGAAAGGGAAATATGTAAGACGTGTTTGGGGTTGGGATACTCATGGTTTGCCGATTGAGACTCTGATTGAAAAAGAACTTGGGTTTAAAAATAAGTCAGAGATAGAGACCTATGGAGTTGATAAATTTACCCGAGCAGCTACCGACTCAGTGATGCGTTTTGAAAGTGAATGGAAAAAAATAATCCCAAGATTAGGAAGATGGGTAGACATGGAAAATAGATATATCACACTAAACAATACTTATACCGAAAGTATCTGGTGGGCTTTTTCAGAATTGTACAAAAAAGGTTTAGCTTATGAGGGTTACAAAGTGATGCATATCTGTCCACGTTGTGAGACACCACTCGCTGCATCCGAAGTTGCACAGGGTTATACTGATGTAAAAGATATTTCTGTTTATGTAAAATTTGAGCTCGTAGATGAGCCAGGAACATATTTTCTTGCTTGGACAACTACACCCTGGACACTCCCCGGAAATACTGCGATTGCAATAAATAAAAATTTAACTTATGTAAAAGTTGAATTAAATGGAGAAAAATTAATTGTAGCAAAAGATCTGGTTGGAAAAGTTTTAGGACAAACCCCTTCCGTCCTTTGGACACCTTCCCAAGGGAAGGAAACGAGCTCGAACATGCTTCCCACTGGGAAGCTGCCGCAGGCTGAAGGGGTTGTTCTTGAGGAACTCTTAGGTCAAGAGTTAATTGGGAAAAAATATAAACCAGTATTTAATTATTATCATAACCCAGAATTTTTAGAAAATTTAAAAAACCCACACGGTGAAAAGAATGGCGAAAATATCTGGAAAGTTTGGCACGCAGACTTTGTAACCGCAGATACAGGAACTGGGATCGCTCATCAGGCACCTGCTTTTGGTGAGGACGACTATAACTTGGCGATGCAAAATAATTTTCCAACTATTTTACATATTGGGATGGATGGAAGATTTAAACCAGAAGTTACAGACTTTGCTGGTGAGCGTGTAAAGTGGAAAGGGGAAACTCAGGCAACTGATAAAAAGATCTGTGAATTCTTAAAAGAAAAAAACCAAATTTTAAAAACAGAAATAATCTCACACTCTTATCCACTATGTTGGCGATGTGATACACCACTTTTAAATTTTGCTACCAATAGTTGGTTTATTGCAGTGTCTAAAATGCGTGACAAATTGGTAGAAGAAAACCAAAAAATATATTGGGTGCCTGATAATGTACGTGATGGTCGTATGGGTGAGTGGTTAAAAGGTGCTCGAGACTGGGCAATTTCACGCAACCGATTTTGGGGAGCACCTATCCCAGTTTGGAAAAGTGAGTCCGAGCTTTTTATTCCATCATCTTTAAGTGAACTTCAAACTAGAACTAGAGCAAAAAATAATTATTTCTTAATCCGTCATGGACAAACTGATGCCAACAAAAAAAATGGAGAAGAAAATGAATATGGTTTACCTGGGGGAACTATCGATGTGGTTTTAGGAAAAGATTTTTCTTTAAATGAAACAGGTGTAGAGCAAATTAAAAACTCTGTAGAAGAATTAAAAAATAAAAAGATAAATCTGGAAAATTTAATTCTAGTGACTTCACCGTATAAAAGAACTCTAGAAACTTCAGAAATAATAGCAAATGGTTTGGGTATTTCTAAAGAAAATATTATTGTGGATGAAAAGTTGGGAGAGTGGCAAGCGGGAGAAGAAAATAATGGAAAAGCTTGGAAAGACTTTTATTTGGAAAATATGGGGATAAATTATTTTCACCACAAGATGAAGGGGGCGAGTGAATCAAAAATAGATGTGCAAAATCGTATGACTTTGGCAATCAAAAACTTAGAAGAAAAGTATGAAGGAAAAAATATATTATTAGTATCTCATAAATCTCCGATTGCTTGTATTGTTTCTAGAAATGAAGGAGTTTTACTAGAGATGGGAACTAACAATAAACCAGAAAATTGGCTAAATTCTCAAAATGGGGAAGTTGTAGAGCTTGATTGGAAGCCACTTCCGACAGATGAGACTGGGGATGTAAATTTTCATTTACCACATATTGATAATTTAGAAGTTTTTGACAAAGAAGGAAATAAAATGAAAAGAGAGGGAGGAGTTTTTGATTGTTGGTTTGAGAGTGGCTCTATGCCATATGCGCAGTTTCACTACCCTTTTGAAAATAAAGAATTGTTCAAAAATAATTTCCCGGCAGAATTCATCGCTGAGGCGCAGGACCAAACTCGTGGTTGGTTTTACACTATGCTTGTTTTAGGAGTTGGACTTTTTGGAGAAACTCCCTACAAATCGGTGATAACTTCTGGAATGATCAATGCCGCTGATGGTAAAAAAATGTCAAAGAGTTTAAAAAATTATCCTGACCCAATGGAGATGGTGGAAAAATATGGTAGTGACGCATTGCGTTATTTCATTCTCTCTTCACCTGTTGTAAAAGGAGAAACTATAAAATTTTCTGACGATGGTGTGAAGTTGGTCTATAGTAAAAATATTTCTCGTCTACTCAATGTTTTATCATTCTACAAAATGTATGATAAAAAAGATGGAAGAGAAAAAGTTTTAGCTGAAAGTAATAGTGATCATGTACTTGATAAATATATAATTAGTAGATTTAAACAAGTAAAGAGTGAGGTAACTAAAGGATTTGAGGAACTTTTTGTAGACCAAGCTTTTCGTCCGATGGAAAAATTCATCGATGATTTATCTGTGTGGTATTTGCGTCGCTCACGTGACCGTTTTAAAAGTGACGATGAAAAAGAAATAAAAAAAGTTCTGCAAACTTGCAAATACATTCTGCAAAACTTTGCAAAAGTCTTGGCTCCTATTATGCCATTTACTGCTGATATGATTTGGCGTGAGGTTAGAGAAGAAATCGACCAAGAGTCAGTGCATCTCACTAACTGGGGAGAGGTAGAAACGATGGATGCAAGTGATATTGAAAATATTGAAAAGATGGATTTGGTAAGGGAAATGGTTTCAGTTATTTTAGATGAACGTATCAAAGCTCAGATAAAAGTTCGCCAACCGCTCGCCTCAGCTGCTTTTTCTGGAGAGAAGTATAATTCTATTTTAAGTGATGAAAATTATGTGCGAGAAATAAAAGATGAGGTGAATATACGAGAGATAAAGAACAACCCCCACCCCCACCCTCCCCAAGGGGAGGGAGCAAGCGCCCTTAAACTTTGTACACTCGACACTAATATCACAGAAGAATTAAAAATAGAGGGAACATACAGAGAGCTGGTTAGAATGATACAAGATAAAAGAAAAGAACAAAATCTAAAAGTTTCTGATATCGTTTCAATCATTTTGCCTGACACTATCAGTGATATGGAGAAAAAAGTTGTTGAGCTGAAAAAAGAGGAACTACAAAAAGAGTGTGGACTCTCAAATATTTCTTTCGGCCCTGAATTAAAAATAGTTATGTAATTATGGAAAAGGCAGAATGTAAAAATGCATGTTACATTGATGGTCAGAATTTCTATTATTCTTTTGTAAAAAATGGAGGCCACGATATTAACTGGTATAGATTTAGAATCTATTTAAAAGAGAAATATAAAATTGATCATGCTTATTATTTTGTTGGATTTTTTGACGATAATATCAGGCTCTATACAGAACTACAAAAAGCAGGATTTATTTTAATTTTTAAACCAATCACAATCCAGGATGGAGTAGTCAAAGGAAATGTAGATGGAGACCTAATAGCTTTTGTATCAAGAGTTTATAAAACATATAAAGAAAACAGTTTGATTTCAAATGACGGAGATTACCACAGGTTGGTTGAGTTCATGATACAAGACGGTAAATTATTAGCTGTATTTTCATTGAATAAAAAATATTGTTCATGGTTATTGCGTAAAAAAGCTG
>CAYMOA010000020.1:6992-11818 GCA_964391935.1 uncultured Candidatus Saccharibacteria bacterium
GCTGTATTTTCATTGAATAAAAAATATTGTTCATGGTTATTGCGTAAAAAAGCTGGTAAAAAGATAGTTTTTCTTGAGGAAGCAATACACAATTTTACTTACCAAAAGAAAAAGGACCCCGCAGGTATTACTCCTGAAGGGGACTCTTCCATGTGAATAGATATAGTATAATCTCACTAGTAAAGATTGTCAAGCATGACCTATACTACGTAAATTATGTCGAACTAGAGTAAAAAATATTACAAATTAAATTAAATAAAATATGAACATTTTAGAAGTATATAAAAAATATAATATAATGCCGAATTTGCAGCTTCATCAACTTCGAGTTGCGGCAGTTGCAAGTTTGATATGTAAAAATCTTAAAGATAAAAGACAGGTCGATACTAATGAAATAGTAACTTCCTGTTTACTTCACGATATGGGTAATATTTTAAAATTTGACCTAACTTTTTTCCCAGAGTTTGCACAACCGGAAGGTTTAGAGTATTGGCAAAAAGTTAAAAATAATTTTGGTAAAAAATATGGTGAAAATGAGTATATTGCTACTCAAAATATCATTAAAGAAATTTCTAGTTCTGAAAATGTTTTAGAAAATAGCAGTAAAACAGGCTTTTCAAAAGCACTCTTGGTTTTAGAAAGTGAGAATTTTAGTTGGATGATTTGTTGTTATGCTGATATGCGAGTAGGCCCACATGGGATTTTAAGTTTAAGAGAAAGAACAGAGGATGGTAAAAAAAGACATAAAAGAAATAATTCTGCAGGAAAGAAAAATTCCAATTTTGAAGAAGTTATAATTGCTCTAGAAAAGATTGAAAAAATAATTTTTGAAAATTCTGATATTAAACCAGAAGACATAAACGATGAAAGTGTAAAAGGAGAAATAGACTTTTTAAAGAGTTTTGTAATTTAATTTTATGGGACATGAGATGCATATTTTAGAAGGGTTTGTTTTAGACAGCAATGACTTTGGTGAAAGTGGACGCATTTTAAAAATTCTCACCAAAGAGTACGGTGTGATGAGTGTGGTTGCAACTGGAGTGCGGGAACTGCACAGTAAAATGCGCGGAAGTATGAGTGTTTTGCAACTGGTGACATTTGAGTATGTAGAGGGGCGAGAGATGAATAGACTGATCGGAATACATGAGAAAAAAAAGTTTGAGAATATTTTTGTGGGGGAAAACTTGTTGGAAAAAAGGAGAGTGGTGTCCAATGTGGTGAATTTTATTATACGCACTGTTGTGGGGGAAACACACAATGAAAAGCTGTGGGAAAGTTTTTTACTTGGGATGAATTTACTTAATGAACAAAAAAAAGAAATCCAGATTTTTGAAACCCTGTGGATTATTATGATCTTGGTTTCCTTGGGTTATTGGGAGTCTGGTAAACTGGACTCCTTTTCCACGGAAAACTTTTTAGAATTACAAGATGAGGGTAGAAAAACAAAAATTATTTTAGAAATTAACCAGGCTATCAAGAGTACACATTTATAGTTTTTTCTAGTATACTTTCGACCTAGATATGGACGATGTAAACAAACCAAAATTTAACCCACCGAGTGGGAATAAGAAAGTTTTTCAATTCCAAAAAGATGATAAACCAGAATTCCTAAACAAAGCTGACGAGATAGTCTATTCTCGTGGGCGTAAATCTTTTGACGATGTCAGAAAAAAAATAATGGGAACACCAAAAGATAAATTTATTTGGCAGCCAAAGTTTGATGATAAAAAACTTGACTGGGAAGTAGACAAAGACCCACTCAAAAGATCTTTTTCTTTTTTTTCTATGGGTTTATTTGCATTTTCTATGGTACTTTTGATTTCCGCACTTTCTTATGCATATTATTCTTTTTCAACTGGGGGTTATTCTGTGAGACAAGATAAAATAGAATTGATTTTAGAAATCCCGACGATCACTCCTGCGGGACAAGATCTCGACGGACAAATCATAGTTGGCAACTCGAACCGCACCATGTTCACTGATGCTTATATAGTCTTGGATGTTTTAGAAAAAGAGGGTGAGCCTGTAAAAGTTTTGAACCAAATCCAAATAGGCACAGTAGACATTGGGAATAAAATATATAAAAATATTTCTTTAAATTTGTCTGGTCTCGAAGGTGAAGAGAAAAAAGTTAGTGCTACTCTCTACTACAAAGTTCCTCAAACTGAGTCCACATTTCAAAAAGTTGCTAGTCAAAATGTTTTGATTACCAAGTCACCGGTAACCATGTCTATCACAGGGCCACGTGGTCTCTCGGTTTCTCAAGATGGGGAATACAGCATATCTGTGCGAGGAGTTTCTAAAGTTATCCCTGCACTTTTGCTCACACTCGACGTTCCAAAACAAATGAAAATAATAAAGACCAATACTCCTGCGGTTAGTAAAAACACTTATTCCCTAGGACCAATAAATGAAGGTGACGAGAGAATATTTAAGTTCACTGGTTTTTTCAAAGATGCTCCAGAACTTGGAGAAAAGTTTACTATCAAAGTCCGTGCCGGATCAGGAGAGTCGGGTGAGATAAAAACATATTTTTCTGAGTCAACTTATGGAATAGACTTGGCACAAAACCCGATCAAGATAGAAGTCTTCTCAGAAGGACAAACCGGAGAAAAAATTACTTTCACTGGTAAGCAACCCAAAGCCCGAGTAGTTATTACTAATCGGAGTAACTCGAGAGTTGTGGATGGAAATATAGAATTAAAGTTTTCCGGAGGTCTACTTTTACCAAAAGCAGTTTCTGTTGATGGTGCAGTTTACGACTCCACAAATTTTACTGCAAGAGCCGACAGTGGAACTAACCCAAGTCTAAAAGAAATAGACCCAGGTGCGAGTGTCGAGTTCCCGATAGAGTTCTCTGAGCTTGCTGACGAGAAAACAGTGACCGGAAGAAATTTAAATATTTCTGTAGTCTTTACTTCTAAAACCCAAGACTCAGAAGGTAAGCCAACAACTGATAGACTTACTACAACCCTAACTCCAAAAGAGGGAACTCAAGTTTATCTAACTTCATATTATTTTTCTGGAGCTTTTAAAAATACTGGTCCGATGCCGGCAACTGTAGGTCAAAAAACTACTTATACTGTAAACCTCGGTGTAGAAACAAATAGTGGATTTACCAATGGAAAATTCATAGTGCCACTACCTGCTTATGTTGATTTTGTAAAGTCACTCGACAATACAGTGACGTATAATAAAGAACAAAGAATACTTACCTGGAATATTGGTAATATGAACAAAGCTACCTCAACCGCCTTTGGAGTTTCTAAAAAAGATACGGCAATACAACTCTCTATTTTACCCAACCCGGACCAAGCTCGCCAAGCTCCGGCTCTTACCGCTTCACCACGTTTTGAGGCGACTTTGCCAGATAAAACCACAACAGTTATCAATGCTTCTGATGCAACAATAAATATTTCCGCTGATCCAAAATACGAGCTCGGGAAAGGTTACGAGTCAGTGAGTGAATAAAATGTATTTTTGTGATAAAATGGAAAAATGTCAGAGAAAAAAAATAGTTTAGAAGATATTGTTAGTTTTTGTAAAAGAAAAGGTTTTGTTTATGAATCATCAGAAATATATGGTGGTTTTGCTGGACTCTATGACTATGGTCCATACGGAAGTCTACTCGCCGATAATATCCGAAATGAATGGAAAAAAGCTATGGTACAAATGGAGGACAATATCGTAGCACTCGACTCGGCAATTTTTACTCGCCCAGAAGTTTGGGTGGCATCTGGACACGTGGGGGGTTTTTCTGATCCACTAGTTGAGTGTAAAGATTGTAATACTCGTAGTCGAGCTGACCACTTGTTAGAAGAGGTTGGTGCCTTTGCAGATGAGAAGATGAGTGACGAAGAAATAAATAAAATTTTTCAAGAAAATGTTTCTAAAATAAAATGTCCAAAATGTGGTAAAAATAATTTTACTGATGTTCGTAAATTTAATTTATTAGTAAAATCTAATTTAGGAAATTTTGCAGGGAACTGGACAGACAACCCAACCTATTTGCGAGGGGAAACTTGTCAGGGAATTTACTTAAATTTTAAAAATGTTTTACAAAGTACTCGGGTTAAATTACCCTTTGGTATTGCTCAGGTTGGTAAGGCTTTCCGTAATGAAATATCACCACGTCAATATATTTTCCGTCGTCGTGAGTTTGAACAAATGGAAATGCAATATTTTGTGCACCCAAATACAGAAATGGACAATTATGCAATCTGGAAACAAAAAAGAATGGATTATTATGTGAACATTTTAAAAATGAAACCAGAAAATCTGCGATTCAAGGAGCATGAGAATTTAGTTTTTTATGCCAAAGCTGCTTTTGATATCGAGTATAATTTTCCATTTGGATTTAAAGAATTAGAAGGAATACATGCACGAGGAAATTATGATTTGTCTGCACATACAAAAGGCTCTGGTATAGAGCTGAATTATGTAGATGGGGGAACAGGAGAAAAGGTTGTACCACACATAGTAGAAACTTCGGTTGGGGTAGATAGAACTTTTCTAGCAGTGATTACAGAGTTTTTAGATAAAGATAATTTGTCGGGAGAAGAGGGTGACGAGAGAGTGGTGGTGCGTTTTCCAAAAAACCTGGCACCTATAAAATGTGCGATCCTACCACTAGTTAAAAATAAAGAAGAGATAGTTAAAAAAGCCGAAAGTGTCTATAATTCTCTAAAACCAAACTGGAAAGTAGAATATGACGAAACAGGAACAGTTGGAAAAAGATACAGGAGACAAGATGAGATAGGGACACCTTTTTGTGTGACAGTAGATTTCCAGACCTTGGAAGATGACACAGTTACTATCCGATATCG
>CAYMOA010000021.1:0-2056 GCA_964391935.1 uncultured Candidatus Saccharibacteria bacterium
TAGAATACAAACTAAGTGCAATTATAAAAATAAAATAATTTTGGATTATAAATAAATTAAAAATATATGAACAAAAATGGAGTTTTAAATAATGGAACAACCGACCCAAACAAGATCTTGCCGATGAAATATAAATGGGCAAGAGAACACTATAAAAATGGTGTGAACAATAACTGGACACCAGAAGAAGTGCCGATGATGAATGACTTAGAGCTCTGGAAAAAACCCCTTAATCTTGGAGGTTTGACTGAAGATGAGAGGAGAATGATTTTGTGGAATGTTGGTTTTTTCTCTACGGGGGAATCTTTAACTGCCAACAATTTAGTTTTGGCAATTTACCGACATGTGACCAATCCAGAGTGTCGTCAATATGTTTTACGTCAAGCTTTTGAGGAAGCTATCCACACTGACATGTTTATCTATGTTTGTGATTCTCTCGGACTAGACCCTGACGAAATCTACAATATGTACAATACTGTTCCATCTATAAAAGCTAAAGATGATTTTGTTATCGGAATGACGTCAGATATTTTGGACCCAAATTTTAAAACTGACTCAGTGGCAAATATCCAAAGATTTGTACATAATTTGCTCGGCTACTATGTGATCATGGAAGGGATATTTTTCTACGCTGGGTTTGCTATGATGCTCAACCTGATGCGTCACCAAAAAATGGTAGGAGTTGGTGAACAATTCCAATATGTTTTGCGAGACGAATCTATCCACTTGGCGTTCGGTGCTGACCTTATTAATACAATTGTTGCAGAAAACCCAGAGATCTGGACACCTGAGTTCCGAGCTGACTTGGTTTCGAAAATCAAACGTGCAGTAGAACTAGAGTGTGACTACGCTACAGATGCATTGCCACGTGGGATACTCGGTATGAATGCTGATATTGTAAAACAATATATGCAATATATCGGTGATCGCCGTCTCGAAAGAATTGGTCTACCTGTGCAGTACAATACTGCCAACCCATTCCCATGGATGAGCGAGATTATGGATTTAAAAAAAGAAAAAAACTTTTTCGAAACTCGAGTTACTGAGTACAAACAAGGTGGCGCACTTAACTGGTAAAGTTAATAAAACACAAACAAAAAAATTCCTGTCCACAGGAATTTTTTTGTTGAAGAATACATAAAATATGCTAGACTAGGAATATATGGAGAGTAATGATTCTGAGTTATTAATACTGGCAGTTGTGGGTATGCCAGGAAGTGGGAAAAGTGAAGTTTTAAAAACTTTTGTAAAAGATTACAATTTTTTCCATCTCTATTATGGCGACATCACTTTCGAAGAAGTAGAAAGACTTGGTTTAGAATTGAATGAAAAAAATGAGAGAATTGCTAGGGAAGGTTTGCGTGCAAGTGGTGACCTGGCAATTTATTCTAAACTTATGCTACCAAAAATAGAAAATGCAATTGCTAATGGAGAAAAAAGAATTATTCTCGAAAGTATGTACAATGTTCATGAGTACGAAGTAATAAAAGAAAAATACAAACATAATTTTAAAGTTATTGGCATACACTCTGATCGTAATGTGAGAGTTAAAAGACTTAATGTTAGAAAGATAAGAGGACTAACAGAAGAAGAATTAATTTCCCGAGAGGTGTCAGAAGCAAAAAATCTTTGGAAAGGAACCCTGATTGCCATGGCAGATTATCACTTTATAAACAATGGGGATGATATAGAAAAATACACAAAAGAATTTAATATTTTAATTAAAGAAAAAATCTTGAAAAAATAAATATGTTATAATAGTAAAAAATATGTTAGATAATTTAAAGAAAAAAATAAAAGGTGCGGTGACGGGTACTGCTACCGCAGTTGCAAGCAAAGTTGCACAAACAAGTTGGGGAAAAGATGCTTTGAAAAAGGAAATAGAAAAAATGCCTATTCCACCACAAGCTAAAGCTATGTTTATGAAACTCATAGAAAATCGTCCAGATTTATTGCAAAAAATATCAGAGGAAACTCAAGAATTGATAAGTAAAGGTAAAAACCAGATGGCAGCGTCACAAACAGTGATGATGAAGTATCAAAAAGAAATCCGCGA
>CAYMOA010000021.1:2156-6088 GCA_964391935.1 uncultured Candidatus Saccharibacteria bacterium
AAGAATTAAGGTTACATAGTGGGGTTAAAATCTGGAATATTCTTTCCACAATATTTTTTATTTTACTTTGTGCTGCACTATATTATATTTTTCTAAACTTGAAATCTGAAAATTTTCAGATTAATTTGTTTGACATAACAGTTTTGATTTTCGCCAATTATAGATTGGTAAGGCTTTTTATTTATGACAATATAACTTTATTTTTGAGAGAGTTTTTTATGGACCTAGAAATTTATAGAGAAAGTGATGTAGAAAAATATAGATATATTAATTCTAAAAATTCTTTTAAACTTACAATGCATAAATTGTTGAATTGTCCTTGGTGTTTCGCTGTTTGGACAACTTTTGTTTCAGCATTTTTCTATTTTTCTTTTCCTCAAACTCAATTAATTTTTATTCTTCTAGCTATTTCTTCTTCTGCTTCTTTTCTAATCATTTTCACCAACCTCATCGGCTGGTCCGCTGAGGCAAAGAAGTTGGAGGTAAATTCTAAATAATTTTTGTGATATAATTGTGCAAATATGAAATTAGCTATCGGAATCGTGGGACTACCAAACGTAGGAAAATCAACATTATTTAACGCCCTCACAAAAAAAGGAGTTCCAGCAGAGAACTATCCTTTTTGTACTATCGACCCATCGGTCGGTATTGTTCCTGTTCCAGACGAGAGGCTTTGGAAACTTTCCGAGTTTTCTAAAACTAATAAAACTGTGCCGGCAGTTGTAGAATTCGTCGATATTGCTGGTTTGGTAAAAGGTGCGAGCAAGGGAGAAGGCTTGGGAAATAAATTCCTCTCAAATATCCGTGAGTGTGATGCTATCGGTGAGGTAGTAAGATTGTTTGAGTTGGGAGACATACAACACGTAGAAGGCTCGGTACACCCACTACGTGACGTGCAAATTATCAACGCTGAGCTTGCTCTCGCAGACTTGGAAACTATTGAAAAGAGAATTAATAATATCCAAAAAGATGTTCGCAAAGGTGACAAAGAAGCGGTAAAGGAAGAAGATCTTTTAAAAAAATGTTTACCAGTTGTAAATGATGGGAAATTGATTTCCAGTTTGATACCCACTTTAAATGAGGAAGAGATAGAGATTTTAAAAAAATTAACTTTGCTTTCTAGCAAACCAATTTTATATATTTTAAATAAAAGTACTGGGAAGAAAAATATTGAAACGACAGATCCAAAATTTATCGAGTTAGAAAATTATATAAAAGAAACACATAGTGAATATGTGATTGTGGATGCAAAAATAGAAGATGACTTGAAAGATTTTGAAGGCGAAGAGAAAAATGTTTTCCGAGAAGAGTTGGGAGGAAGTAAAGATGATAATGGTGTAGATAATTTAATTAAATCAGCTTACAAACTTTTGGGATTAGAAACATATTTTACAACAGGAGTGCAAGAGACTCGTGCGTGGACAATAGAGAAAAATTCTACTGCACCGGTCGCTGGTATGGCTATCCACACGGATTTTAAAGATAGATTTATCAAAGCTCAAGTTATTTTCTGGACAGATTTATTAGAAGCGGGGAGTATGGCAAATGCGAAGGCGACAGGGAAACTGCGAACAGAAGGGAAAGAATATATTGTAAAAGATGGGGACGTGATGGAGTTTATGGTGAACTAATTTGACTTTTATACCAACTTTGTGTTATTTTGTAATCAACGGTGTCCGGCCCTGATCTAGACCACGGATCAGCACCAGTGTGGATAACGGAGTCAAATACGACACACAGGCGATGTTTGGCGCAAGAAAGTAAGAGGTCAGTAGAGAGGTTCGCAACCTCTCCTGCTTGATCAAGTACTGCGACAAAGTGGTAGGCGAGTCTTTGTAACATAGGTGTATCTAACACCAAAATTTACAAAGGCTCGCCTTTTCTATTTCTTTAAACTACTAATTTCCTTTAATAAAGTTTCTAAAGTTTGCTCGATTTTTTCTAAACGATTTTTTTGTTCCTCTTTTCTCCTAGATTCTTTTGCTTCTTCTTGCTCTTCTTCTATTTCTTCTAGTTCCTCCTCTTTTTCAGCTTCTTCCATATCCTCTTGTATTTCTTCCACATCCTCAGATATTTCCTCTACATCTTTAGAAACTTCCTCCATATCCTCTGCCAACTCTTCTACATGGTCATGAACTTCTTCGATATCGTCACTAATTTCCTCTACATCTTCTTGGATCTCCTCGATATCTTCTGAAACTTCGTCGATGGCTTTCGTTTGTCTATTAATAGAAATTTGGATAAATAATGCCAAATAAATTGCTTCTAGAGAAACGATTGTAGTGAGTATTAATAATACAGAGTCATAGTTAATAGTTGTAAAAAAAGGTAAACTCAAAAAACCGAAAAATAAGATGGTGTGTAGAATAATTGATGGCATAGAACCCATCCAGGAAGTTATGTATTCATCGATATTTTTTTTAACAACTTTGGATTTGACCATATAGTTCGGAATAGTGTAATATATATTGATAATTATGCAAGAAAAAAAAGATTATAACCCAAAAGATATTGAAAATAAATGGATAAAAAACTGGGAGGAAAAACAAATATACAAGACCCCCGATTTGGAAAACATAGATAATGTGAAACCAAAGATGCATGTTCTCGATATGTTTCCGTATCCTAGTGGTGAGGGATTGCATGTGGGGCATGCTAAAAATTTTTCAGCATCTGATGTATATGCTCGTATGAAAAGAATGCAGGGTTACAATGTATTGCATGCAACTGGTTGGGATGCTTATGGTCTGCCTGCAGAACAGTATGCAATAAAAAATAAAGTTAATCCGAAAATTTCTACTAAAAAAAATACTGAAAATTTTGAAAGACAAATGAAAATGTTAGGTCTTTCTTATGATTGGGACAGAACAGTTAATACAACTGACCCAAAGTTTTATAAATGGACACAATGGATTTTTAAACAATTATATAAAAAAGGTTTATGTTACGAGAGTTTTGAACCCATTAACTGGTGCCCAAGTTGTAAAACAGGTTTGGCCAATGAAGATTTGGAAGATGGAAAATGTGAGAGATGTGGAAGTGTAGTTGAGAAAAAACCAATTCGCCAGTGGGTAATACGTATTACTGATTATGCAGAAAAACTTCTAAAAGGAGTTGATGATTTGAATTGGAAAGAAAGTATCAAAGAAATGCAAAGAAATTGGATCGGAAAAAATGAAGGGGTCAAATATAAATTAAAAATAAAAGATTCTGACTTAGAAATTGAAACTTACTCCACACATTTTGAAGCTTTTTATGCTGATACTTTCGCTGTAATAGCCGCAGACCACAAAATGCTAGGAGAAATTGTCGATGACGCTTCTAATAAAAATGATATTCTAGAATTTGCAAAAAATATTTCTGATAAAAAAAATAAAGCTGGTTTTAAGGAGTTAGAAGATCATGAGGGCATTTTTACTGGAAAATATTTAGTTGACCCAATTACCAAACAAGATTTGCCACTGTGGGTTTCTAGTTATGCATTGTCAGACTATGGGACGGGAATTATAAAATGTTCCGCTCACGATACACGAGACTTTGCCTTTGCTAAAAAATATAGTTTACCACTACGTGTAGTTATGTTTCCAAAAGATTGTTCTAAGGAAGAAAGAAATAAAATTATTAATTTTGAATATTGTTTTAATGATTTTGAAAATGCAGTTTTAGAATTCCCAGAAGAATTTAAAGGTAGAAACCCACAAGAAGCGCATGACGATATTTTAGAATATCTAGTAAAAAATAATTTTGGAGAAAAATCAACACAGTACAAGCTGCGTGATTGGGTTTTTGCAAGACAAAGATATTGGGGGGAACCGTTCCCAATTGTTTTTGACGAAAATCACAAAAGTTATTTAGTAGCTGACTCAGAGTTGCCAGTAGTTTTGCCTGACGTAGAAAGCTATGAACCAACTGGAAATGGTGAAGGCCCACTT
>CAYMOA010000021.1:6188-10538 GCA_964391935.1 uncultured Candidatus Saccharibacteria bacterium
AACCAAGAAATAAAAAAATATTTTAGAGAATCGAATACTATGCCACAATGGGCGGGTTCGTCGTGGTACTGGTTACGTTATCTCGACCCACACAATGAAAACTTTTTAGTCGGAAAAGAAGAAGAAAAGTATTGGTCACAAAATGGATATTCTGTAGATATGTATTTGGGTGGACTTGAACACGCGACCAGACACTTGATTTATGGAAGGTTTTGGAATTTGTTTTTAAATGATATAGGGGTATTAACTCATGCGGAGCCATTTAAAAGGTTGGAGGCCGTGGGTCTAGTTTTGGGAGAAGGTGGAGTAAAAATGTCAAAACGCTTGGGTAATGTAGTAAACCCAGATGATATGGTTGCACAGTTTGGTGCTGACACACTTCGTTTGTATATTGCCTTTGCTGCTGATTATCATGACTCATTTTCTTGGGATACAAAATCAATCGTTGGTCCGAGAAGATTTATAGAGCGTGTTTGGGGGTTACAAGATAAAATAGGAGAAAGTTCTGGTGAAACAGAAACCGTTCTACATCAGACTATAAAAAAAGTAACAGAGGACTATGAAAAACTTCAGTTCAACACTGCTATAGCTCAAATGATGATCTATATAAATGCTGTGGAGAAATCTGGTAGTATTTCAATCGAAGATTATAAAATTTTCTTGAAACTTCTGGCCCCACTTTGTCCATTCGTTACTGAGGAAGTTTGGAATAATCTGGGAGAACAAAAATCTATTCACATTTCTGAGTGGCCAAAATACGATGAGAAAAAAATTGTAAATAAAAATGTAAATATTGCAGTCCAAGTAAATGGAAAGTTACGTGATGTTTTTGAAACAGAAACTGACTCTACTGATGAAAAAGTTATTGAAATCGCAAAAAAAACAGAAGGTTATAAAAAATGGGTGGGCGATTCTGAGCCAAAAAAAACAATTGTTGTAAAAAATAAAATTGTTAACGTTATTGTTTAGTTTTGTCAAGAGTTGACTGTGTAAAAGTAATGCCACAGTGTTGCTAAGCGTGTCAAACTGTGATATAATAGATATAAATTTATGAAAACAAAATTAAGCTTTAACCCCAAGAAGTCGACGAAAAACCTTCTTGCACCTTTGAACTCTCGAGCAAGGGAAGTTATTGTGGGGCGTTTTGGACTCAGTGAACTTGGTGATAGAAAAACATTGGAATCGATAGGAAAAAAATATGGGATAACTCGCGAGCGAGTTCGTCAAATAGAAAATTTTGCACTAAAACTTATCAAGAAATCAGAAAACTATGTAGCCGAGCTACCAATTTTTGAAGAAATAAAAAAACTTATGCACGACGCCGGTGGTGTTGTTCATGAAGATGATTTTCTAGAAAGTCTTGCTAAGGATAAACTTACTCAGAATCATATACATTTTTATTTGGTTTTACACGATGCATTTAAAGTAGCAAAAGAAGATGAGCATTTCAATAAACATTGGTCAGTTGACCCCAAGGTTTCTGATGTTGTTCACAATGCATTGTTACATTTACATAGTGATATAACAGATGAGGAAATGATAGCCGAAGATATTTTACTTGATAGATTTATAAAACAAATGGAAGATTTGCATGATGCCTACAAAACCAAAGAAATGCTTCACAAATATTTAGCTCTGTCTAAGACACTTGGGAAAAATCAAATGGGTGAGTGGGGTAAAAAATCTTCCCCAAATATAAAAACTCGAGGTATCAAAGATTATGCATATTTGGTTGTACGTAAAAAAGGTTTGCCAATGCATTTTCGTGATGTAGCTAAAGAGATATTTGCAGAATTTAAAAGAAAAGCACATGTTGCTACTTGTCACAATGAACTAATCCGTGATAGTCGTTTCGTACTTGTTGGTCGTGGTATATATGGTCTACGTGAGTGGGGACACAGCGGTGGGATCGTTCGTAATGTAATAGTAGAAGTTATGAATAAAAGTGGACGACCACTTTCAAAAAATGAAGTTATTGACTTGGTAAAGAAAGAAAGAATTGTTAAAGATAATACAGTTGTGGTTAATTTGCAAAACCCAAAATATTTTAGGAAAGACTCTGAGGGAAAATATTCTGTGAATAACGTGGAAAAGTAAAATATTTTTTCATTCTTGTGCTAAAATAGAGATATGAAAGTACCAGAAAAAAAACCAGAAAAGGGGATTAATACTTTTTTGTTTATTTTTTCTATAATTTATCTATACTTTAACCCGGAGCCAACACCTTCTCATGGACATGGTCATGATGACAAAGGGCATCATGGTGATGAACATGTGTCAGTTTGGACTTATATAAAACTTGGTTTAGCTGTTTTTATTTTTATTTTTTGTGTATTATACTCCTATTTTAATCCGGATTTTACAAATACATTCATCACTATCTTAAATATTATTCAAATTTTTACTCTGGTTATTATAGCTTTTCTAGCATACAAGTTGTGGTTTTTTATGAAAGAGTTTAGTAAAACTGGGGGTGAGATTGTGAGCAATTATGAAAGTAAAATCAAACATCACCACCACGAACACAACGGGCACTCACAACTCGAGGAAAAGTATAATAATGCAATGCAACAGTTGAGTTCCGTTGTGGACAGCGAGTGGAAGTCTGGTTTGGTAGAATTAGACAACTATATACGTCTAGTTTTATTAGAGAAAAACTATGCGGGAGACACAACTCTCGAACTTTTAAATGATGCAAAATTAAAAGGTCTCAAACATGTAGAAGAGGCTGAAAATATTGCCTACCTCCGTAAAAGATTAAAAACTAAAGGAGTTCATTTTGATTTTTCTAAACAAGAGCTGGATATACTAGTAAAAAAGTTTGCAGAGTTTAGAAAAATACTAAATGAAAATAATCATTAAATAATTTATTAAATAATATGGACAACTTAATATATCTAATTATAAATATCGCAGCTACAATATGGTTATTGTATTTTTGTAATTGGTTTATTGGTTATGATCTCCGCTGGTGGTTACGTGTGAATAGATCAAAAAATATTTTAAATAATCACTTTAAGAAAAGAGTTCTGTTGGAGATAAAGATTCCTCGTGAGGTTTACAAGTCACCAGTTGCAATGGAAATTTTTCTAGGGAGTATTGCTGCCCAAGGACTTGGACATTCAATAAAACCATTGATACAAAAAGCTAATGAAGAGAGTATAGTAAAGAAGACCAAAAAGAAATATGAAAAATTAGATTTTGAGTGGCTGAGTGATGTGATAAAATATTCTTCTCTTTGGTGGTTTGAGTTGCGTAAATATTGGCAAGACAAGTATCTAAAAGGAAGTGTTCGCGGGTGGTTCTCTCTAGAGATTATTTCTGAAGAAGGGAAAATTAGATTTTTCCTTTACACTTATGATAAACATGCTGATTTGCAAAGCAACGCATTATTGTCTCAGTACCCAGGAGTGGAGGTTGTAGAGGTTGAAGACTATACATTAAATCATCATTACAAACCTGGTGGAGATCTCGATGTTTATTTTGGAAAATGGTTGTTAAAGCAAAATGACTATTTACCAATTAAAACATATGTTGACTATGGTATGGATAAAGATCCAAAGGAGGAATTTAAAATAGACCCGCTACAATCATTATTAGAAACAATGTCTACTGCTGGAAAAGGAGAACACTTCTGGTATCAAATCATGCTAAGACCTACAATTAAAGATGATTGGAAAAAAGAAAGTCAAAAAAGAATTGATGAGTTGTTAAAAGTTAAAGTGTACACAAAAGATGATATAGAAGTAAAAGAGGGGAAAAGAAAAGATGGTGAAAAAGAGCAAAGAGGAAGTCTGATAAATCTTTCTCCAAAAGATAAAAAAGAAGTTGAGATAATTTCAAGAAATTTAGAAAAAGATGGTTTTGACTGTTTTGTAAGAATGCTAGGACTGAAATACAAAGACCCAAACTCTAAATTTTCAGTTTCAAAAAATGTTCTGCCTATTGTTTATGCCATGAAGCCGTTTGACAGTGTAGGTTATAATGCTTTTCAATTTGATACAATTACAGTTGACTCTGATTATCCAGCACTCGACCCAAAAAGTATCTGGACAAATAAAAGAAGAGAGCAGAGTTGGGAAAATTATGTATTTAGAAATGGATTTTATGTTGATGCAGAACCTCTTCCCCATAGTCTTAAGTGGCAGTGGGATACATACCAATATAGACGTAAAGCTGTTCCGACAAAAGAGTGGGCAAATGGTTTTAAAAGTTTTGTTATCAATGAGTATTACGGAGTTCCAGAAATTCATGCTGGTCAGATGGATGAATATGTATTGAATACAGAAGAAGTGGCGACACTTTTTCATATCCCAAGCAAGATACAAGGTACAAGTAGTAATGTGATAG
>CAYMOA010000022.1:0-1996 GCA_964391935.1 uncultured Candidatus Saccharibacteria bacterium
TTCTGTAGTTGTGGAAGTTTCTGTGCTTATGATTTCAGAAATTAATTCTGTTGTGGTAGAATTTTCTACAAGTATTTCTTCTTCTACTGGTCCTGCGTCTTGATTGTACTTCTCTTCTAATTTTGCAAAGTTATTAATCATTACTTGTTCTTGATAGTCACTTCGATTGTTGGTTAATAATCCTTGGTACGGATCAATGATTTTCTTTTTCCAAGTTAACTCTATCTCTGGACTCTTTACTCCATATATCCCCCACCAACCATCGTAAGGTGTAGAGAAGAAGATTTGTTGCCAAGATCGGTAGTCATTATTGTATTTCTTAAAAGCAAGGTCAAAGTTAGTTTTGGTTGGGTTGTCCAGAGACTTTTTAATTAATGTTGTAATGTCTTTGACTTGGACTGGTTGAGTTCCGTAGGAATTATTCACAGTGAATTTTACCGAATTATTGTCTGTTTCTATTTGGGTGTTTTGGTAGGAGTTGAGAGTGTAGTTTTGTTTTGGAATTCCTATTTGAACATCAAAGGTTCCGTAGTTGTTAGAATAATAGTTAAATTTAACTTCTGCTTTTTCTAGTACATAATCATCTTTATTTTTTAATCCACCAAACTTTATCAGACAATCTGACTCATAATATCCAAATACTCCACAATATCCTGAGCCTTGGATATATGGGTAACCTGCGTAGTAAGTCGAAGCTAAGCCGTTATATTTGTCAGAGATTACCAATTTTTCTTTGAGAATATCTGCGGTGATTTTTGCTGGGTCTACTTTTAATAATCCATCTTTTATAATGACGTTACCAATGTATACCTCCCAGATTTCTTCGAGCGCTAGTCTACTTAGCTCAATATTCTTTTCTGTTTTATATTTTAAGTACAGTGCATACAACTTAGAAAGTTTAGAATAATTTGTAGGCAAAATATTAATAGCGTCTTTAATTTTTTGGTTAGTGTTCAATCCAACTTTTTCTAATTCTAATAAAGTCTCATTAGAAATTATTTTTAGACTTGTTGTTGCTGTGGTGGACGACACTCCAAAATTATCTGACTCAACTTCTTTGGTATAAGACTCAGATAGTTTTTCGAGAGTAGATATTTGTGAAAGTTCCCCAAAGTTTTCTCTATCATTTATTCCAACTATTGGCTCATAGATTAATTCTAATTTTGGCTCTCCCACGTTTGCTGACAAGCCCACAAGAGAACCCACATCAAACCCAGAAATATATAATTTGCCACTATACTTCTGATTATAGTTCACGGAAATCAAAGAAGAAGATTTTATTACACTAGAGATTGTAATTTTTTTACCATCTATTTCTAGATACACTGGATAATTACTATATCCACCAGCTATGAATTGTCCAGTGAAAAGAAAATTGGAAGAGATTAAGTTATAGCCAGGCTTGTTTTTTATTTCAAACTCAAATTCACAAGAGTTCATATACAAGTTACAACCCGGGTTTTTCTTGTTAACTACATTTATTATTTCTTTTTCTGTTTTAAGAGTTGCTGTAACTGGGAAAATTGCTTGCTCTGTGTAGATCAAATATATTTCTTCTAAAGCTTCACGAGAAAACTCGTATTTCAAATTTTCTTTTACATAATTAAAGAAGAAATTAATTTTTGAATCTTTATACACTGTTTTAGTTTTCTTGATAATATCAACAATCTGTTCTCGAGAATTTATTCCTGCTAATTTCAATTCCCCGTGCGTATCTTTTGATACAATTTTTATTTCTGCTTGAGTGATTTTATATTCTATATTATTTTCTAACTTTTCTTGATTTAATGAATTAACTCCCCCAATTGGTTCGAGCATTCCAAAGTCACTTCTTTTGGCTACCTCAAGTTTTTCTGTTGGAGAAAGTAAATCAACACTTGAAAGAACAAGTTTATTGTTAAATATATAATATATTTCTTCCAAAGCTTCACGGGACAATTTAATGTTTGTACTTGATGCGACTTCTATATAAATATTTTTCAAAATATTTATTTTT
>CAYMOA010000022.1:2096-5335 GCA_964391935.1 uncultured Candidatus Saccharibacteria bacterium
TGTCTCACTGATTTTACCCCAGGAACGATAGATAAGTTTTCCAAACTCGCTCTACTAAAGAAAATAGTTGAAGTAGAAGTTGTGGCATAAATATTTTCATTTGCAGGGAAAATAAGTTTTTCATTATTCAACATCCATAGTTCTTCTAAAGCTTCACGAGTGAGCTCTAGATTTTTTTGTAATTTGAAATATTCATATATAGCAGCCAAAGTGTCATCTTTTTGTAGTTTTTCATTTTGAGAAAAAATATTTTTTATTAGTTCTGTTGAGGTTGCCCCAGAATTTTTTATTTCTTCATATGTTTCTTTTGAGATTATTGTATCGCTTGTTGTTTTATATTCTCTGTCAACTCTCGCAAGGACTTTCAAAACATCTTCGTACACAGCACTGTCTTTTGGATTGGTCACCATTGGGGTTATGTATGCACTCAAGTTTTGAGGCGCGTCTTTGGCAAATTTTACATTTAGTTGATATTTTCCGCCATTTTGGTAATTAATATTATTCCCATTTGAAATAATTCTTAACCCAAAATTATTTAATTCACCTTTTACTATCCCCTGCACAATATTGGTTATATTCACTTCTGTTACTTGCCCTAGTTTTAGGTTCTCTGTAGAGGAAACAAAATTTTGATTTGTATTCCAAGCATACAGAGCACTTGCTGGTATTTGCCCACTACTATATGAGAAAGGATTATTTGAGATTACTGGAGCAAAATAAACCTGACCAGGATTAAAGGTGTTCGGACTATAATAATCGCCACGACCCTGTGATGCAAGTAGTGAGATAGTAGCTGATTCGATTTCATTTTTCCTCGCATCTAGTTCTGTTGGAACTGGAAAACTAATATCGCACACATTATCAAGGCTTAACTGTCCTGGTCTACTAAATCCACTCTGACACCCGACTCTATATTGTTGATCACTATCAACAGCATAAGAATAATATCCTGATAACACATGAGTATTTTCTGAGGAGCTCAATGTAAACGTTTGGCTATTTCTGATTTTATAGTCATCCAGATTATTCGGCACACTCAGATTCCCTTCTGCTACTTCAAATAATTCATCGAGCGCAATAGCAGAAATTTCTTTATCGGTTTCATACTTAATAATTGCAAATAAATATTTTACAAAAATTTCCTTGCGGCAATTTCTTTTTTGTAAATCGTCATTTATTTCTTCACACTTTGTGTACGGTGTAAAAGAAACATCAACTAACATATCTTTGATTATCAGGTCAGAATAAGTAAAGCTAAGTAAAGAAAGCTCAGCAAAACTTTCTTTGGAAATTAATTTATCAGATCCAAAAAGCGAATTAATTTTCTTTTGTTTGTAGATATACCCTAGTAATATTTTATCTTGAGTATTCATAGTTTGGTTTGTAGCTAAAATATTTTTGTTTATATTTTTATTTATATACTCATACTCACCGGCATAAATCCTCATTTTTTTAATTACTGTCCCTTTTGTCTGGTTACTAGCATCATTAACAGTGAATTGAGCCTGTGGTCTGAGGTCCCAATAATTTGACCATATATATGTATTAGACTTTATTTGAGCTCGCCACTCATTTGAAAAATCTATTACATATTTCCCTGGTTTATCAAAATTCACAACTTTTGTTCCCAAAGAATATGTAAATGGTAAAAAGTTTTTTCCAACTTCTGCCTCTGTTTCTATTTCTAAAAAGGCTTCTTTTTTATCAGGATCAAAATCAAACTTGCCTTTGGTTGAATTATACATCTCAAAGAAATAATAATAGAGATTGCACTGGTTATTTACATAATCATTTCTATACTGATAAAAATTCATTATACATGATGACCCAGACTTGTCAGAAAGTAAATTACCTACAACAACTCTCTCATAGATACCATCACTATTCGAAAGTTTGAGATCACCAGAATACATTTGATACATTTCCTCTAAAGTATTCGCATATAATTTTATATTGTGTTTATTGTATAAATAACTTGCTACGAATTTTATACTTTCTTTTTTCTGACAATCTTTTTCTATAGATTGTTTACAAATATCTTTTACATATTTATTCCCTTCCAGTGCAAGAGCAAACAACATTTCAACTTTGTTTTGAGAATTTAATTTATTTGTTTTAAGTTCATTATACGAGTTTTCAGAAATATATGGAACATTGTCTTTCGCTAATTCTTGGGCTTTAGTATTGGTGATATAAGAATTGTAGAAACTATCAATATTGTCACTTGCAAATATTTTTGTGGTTATAGAATTGTATTTTTTAATTTCACCAGTAAATTTATATTTCACTATAATTTTAGGCTTCATATCATTTGAGAATCCAGAGTAAGGTGCAATTATATTTCCAAAATACCCTGTAAATGTTTTTGGTTCATTTCTAATTGAAAAACCAACCAAACTTGAGGTCGAAATACTCCATGATTTTGCGATATTTGTTATATCGGTTTTGTATCTAGGGTAGCCGGCTAAGTAACCTATTGAACTTGCAAAAGCAGAGTTTGAGTTAGAAGAAGTTGCAAATTTGGGATTGGATTCGAGATTAATATTTAATAGTTCAGCAAATTTAGTTGTACTTGCTGGCCAGGAATAATGCGAGGAAACGAAAATTTCTGCCGTATCAATAGAATAATCTGAATAATTTTTTATTATGTCTTTGTTAAAAACAATATTACAAACATAATTATTATTTGCATATTCATAGGTATAGCAGTACGGCTGACCAAAGTAATCAGAGATATTATTTTGCTGTGCAAAGTACATTTTTACATTATTACCCGCGTCTGCAAAATCCAAAACTTTCTCTATTTCCTTTGGCTCATAAATTTCCCAATTTACTTTTAATTTTCCTTTATATACTAACCACATTTCCTCTAAAGTTCCATAGGAAATTTCTATATTCTTTTCTTTTTTAGTTTTAGTAAAAATTACTTTAAGGATATTATCTCGCTCACAAATTTCTCTTTGACTAGAAATAATTGTAGAACAAGTTTCGTTTATAAATTTGGAGGTATAAATCGGGCTTATAAAGTTGTTAATGTCAGTCTTAGTAATGGTTGCCACATTTAAAATATTTTTAATCTCATTGTAAGCAATTTGGGAAATAAAAATATTTGGACTTGTAGATGTTCCTAGGCTTCCAAAATCAGTAAAAACTTCTTCACCTACATAATTTTCCGTTCCAGAGTTCATTGCAAAAGTACTTGTAGAATTTGATAATTTTACTTTCGCCACTTCCTTGAT
>CAYMOA010000022.1:5435-9709 GCA_964391935.1 uncultured Candidatus Saccharibacteria bacterium
CTTGGCAAAACATTTCCACCATTCACCCCAGAATATTCGTAACAAGTTTTTACATTATTACCCTGAGTTATGTTTTTTATTGTGCCGTCAATATTATATTTTGCATCAGCGACTATTTCTGTTGTGCTTGCAAGATTATTAATCATTCTCATTAACTTTACAGTTTTTTGTTTACCGTTTAGATCATAGGAATACGCAATTACCGAGTTATCTGGCAAGGTGATTGTTAAGTTTTGTCCTATATCATTATATGAATAAATATTAGTAAAAACTTTATCTCCATTTTTATCTTTGATATTTTTTGTTTCTGATAAAATATTTCCTGACTTATTATATTCCAAGACTTGAGAATAATCAGAATTTTCTACTTCGCACATCTTTCCAATACCATTCTGACAAGTGTCATAAATATAAGTTGTGATATTTCCAAAAGATTCTCTTTTTGGCCGGTTTAATAAATCATACTCAAAAGTCGCCACATTTTCCGACGGATCTTTTTTAGAGGTAAGATTTCCATTTGCATCATAAGAATATGTATAGACTCCAAAAGTATTATCAGAATGACTGTGCAAGTCTTCTTGTTTTAATAGTCTACCTTCACTATCGTAAAAGAAGTTACGAACATTATTTAGCGAGTCAGTGAGTTTGGTCAAATTACCTAATAAGTTCCACTCATATTTTGTTTCCAAAAAGTTTTCAGAATTTGTAAATTCTTTTACACTGGCAAGTTTACCTAGTGAATTATATTTATATTCTTTTTTATGTTGGTCGGGAGAGTTATCACTTGTCGATTTTCCATTAACAAAATAACTGGTAAAGTTTTTCAAATCACCTTGAACAACTTCTACATTTCTTCCCAACTCATCATAGAAATACTTGGTGTCATATTGTGAAAAATATCCAGACAAAATATTTTGTGAGTCATAGGGGTATGTTACTTTTTCTAGTTGGCCAAGATTATTATATTTAATATCAATAGTTTGATTAGAGTTTTCTGTATTGGTACTTTGAGATTTTATCAATCTTCCAAAACTATCGTAATTTTTTGTCGAAGTTTTATAAATCACACCGCCCTCATAAACACTTTCTGTTTCTGTCATCCCATGGACTGTGTAAGAAATATTTTTTGTAGCTACTAATTTTACATTATCATCTTTAGGTGAAGTTTGGGAAATACTTTTTACATTAGCAAAACCATCATAAACAGTTTCAGTAATTTTTCCATTGGCATCTATTTGTTTTGTTTGCACTCCTAAGAATTTATTAGTTTCAAAAGTAGTTGTTTGGTTTAGTGCATTGGTCACACTTGTAGGATTATATGCAGCATCATAAACATATTTTGTTACTGCCCCATTATTTTCAGTTTTGGTTTCTACTAAACCTAATGAGTTGTATGTGTAAGAATTTTTTACATAATTATTCGCATTAGAATAATTTCTCTCTTCACTTAAAAGTCCTTTTTCTACATAACCAAAAGGCAGTTCATCATAAAAATTTATTTTCTTATCCAAAAACTTTCCATTGATGTCAAAGCTTTCTTCGGCTAATAATTTTTGTGGACGCTTGGTATTATAGATATTTTTTGTTAAAACATAATCCTCCCCAATATCTGAAAAAGTCCCAGTTGTTATATCCCATTTTACTTCTCCAAAACTTTCTGTTTTCTTTGGTAGACGAGCTGCCAAGTCATAGTCATAGGTTACAGCTTTAGAAAAGCTACTTCCATTTTTGTCAAACTCAGTTGAGACTTCCAGTTTAGGATATTTGTATATTTGACCATCCCAATTATAAACTCCATAGGTTCTGTATGTTTCTGCATATTTGGTCATAGAAGAATTATTTCCTGCAAAAACTTCTTCTTTATAAACACGGCCGATATTGTGAAATGAGTCACCTCGCTCAAAAGTTACTACATTGTCCCCGTCACCTTGGTGGAAATATTTCACGGCTTTTTTTATCACATTTCCATTTCCAGTTTCGGTTGTTACTTTTTCAAATCCCGCAAATCTCCTGTCATACACATTATTTTTATCAAAATACATTTTTCCATTTTCATAAGTGTATTTTACTGACTCAGAAATATTTTTATTTACCTCAGTGTTTTTTATTTCCGAAACAGTCAAGATATTTATTGGGAGTTTTGGATTATTTCCGCTCACACTACCTTTATATATAATCTCACTTTTTGACCCGAGTGGTGAAATCACAGTTTTCAAAATATCTTGTTTTGCAATAACCAAACTTCCATCAGAATTTATTTCAGAAAAATCATTTTGAGTTGTAGCGCTCCATAAATAACTATTCATATCCATCGTGTAAACAACAATTGGTTTTGTAACTTTGAGATTTGTATTTAATACCCAACCATTCCCATTGTTTGTATAGACTTCACTTAAACTCTGATTACAAAAATTACTTCTGGTATAACAATACACCCACGTACTAGTAAATGAGTAAGATCGAACTACATCAACCAGATTGTCTCCATTAACATCTGTAAATCTGAAACCTGCATCATATTTAGTTCCATTTGTATCTGTGAGTTCACTTGTCACTGGCACAATATATTTTGTATCAGAAGCAGTTTCCCAACCAATACCATTATTGAGAAAAACTTGTTTGTCTACAATTTTATCTGGAAGACTATCTCCATTTACGTCGATGATATATTTGTATCCAGATTGATTATAATTTGTAGTTGTAAAGCCAGAGTTGCCATTGTTGATGGATACTTTACTCCCGATTATATCTTGCAAACCATCACCATTTACATCCGTAATAACACTGTTATTATCTACTCCTCTGTACAACCAATGATAATCAGAAGTAAAAGGGAAATTTGCAGCCGAAACTGTACTTATTGGCAAAGATGTAAAATTTCCATTTTCATTTCCTAACCTTATTGAACCTTCTGCAGGCAACCAGTAGCTACCACAATATCCATTACAATAAGTTTGATTTTGTAAATGATAAAACATATCCGGTCTATAATCTCCGTTATAATCAATGACTTTCCAACTTGCTCCGTTTACTACACCTTCAGTAAGCGGATAATATTCTGGTTTTGCATCTCCACTTATATCTTGATAGCCTTGCCCACTTTGAATAGAAATACTTGCATTTCTTTCTGTGATACTTGTTTTTTCATATTCAAACTTTGTTTCTGGGATTGTAGACCACATACCATCTGTCCCAACACGACTTTCTTTAAAGGTCGAAAGTAGAGAACGTGTTCCATTCTGGCCTGTTGTATAAGTAATATCTAACTTTGCAACTTCGGTGTTGTCAGTAAATGCACGAATAGTTTTTACTCTGTCTATAAGCTCAGTTCTAAAACCAGACTTGTAGGAAACGTCTTTATCAGCTCTTTCTTCTCTTTCAAAAATAATTTTATTAGAATAGGTTCCATCTTTTTTAACTGTGTAAATTATTTCTTTTGGATAAACCAAACCGTTTTTCTTTTCGTAAAAATATTTTACCTTATTCCCCAAAATATCTTTTACTTCTGTAAGATAATATTTTTGTATTTTGGTATTTGTTGAGTCAGCCAAACGAGAGTCGAGAGTAGTACCAAATGTATAGATGTTACCTGAGCGATCAGAGAGTGTCCAAATATTGTTACTGAGAGTATAGAGTTGGTAAGAACCATCATCTATTTTTTGGATATATTGGTTAGTAGTCCCAGACTTTTGCATTAGCTCACCACCAAGAGAAGATACAAAATCATTTTTAGTATAGATTTTATCTACACCATATTTTGCTGTACGCTCGATATATGGAATAGCCAAATTCCAACCGTATCCAACAAAAGTGTTTTCTGTATTTTGAGAATTGTATGAAAGTACAATGGCAGGCTCAAGACCACTCAATCCTTTGGGAATTGCAAAAGGATAAGAATAAGTAAAAGCACCTGTTGACTCGTCGACACCTGACAACCCGATTGTTTTTAAACGGTTCGCTTTTGTACCCACACTTTCGAGAGCATTTTGTATATCACCACCAGAAACCCCTTGTGGTGCTGCAAAAGTTAGGATCGGGGTTAACGCACTGAACATTTGGGAAAACAATACAATACTTCCAACAAACTTTTTTACTCTCTTATTTAACATACTCTCTTATGTTTATTTAGTTATTTTTATAAATTAAAAAACCCGACAAGGAAACCTAGGCGGGATATTTCTGTCCAGACAATTTACTACACGCACTACTCGTTTTTATACATTTTACTCTCATGTATAAATAAATAATAACACACCGAAAAAAAGATTGCAAGT
>CAYMOA010000023.1:0-9351 GCA_964391935.1 uncultured Candidatus Saccharibacteria bacterium
CGAGCCCCGTCAGCTCCGCAAAATAAAAAAATACCCAATTGAAATACTAAGCATTTTTTGAATTTTTGTGAAAAGCCAAATATTGACAAATTCTTCAAAAAATGTATAATTTAACAAAAATTATGGAAATAAGGAGCAAATTTGCATTTTTTCGTAAAAATAACTTAAATTACCTGGACAATGCAGCAACTACACAAGTACCAGACATTGTAATTGATGTTATTGAACAGACGATTAAATATAGGGGTAATCCCAGTAGAAGTTCCCATCCTGTGGCAGAACGGTCAGAGATTCTTCTTGATGATGCTAGGGAAAATATTGCGAGATTTATTGGTGCTAACTATAATGAGTTGGTTTTTACAAATAACGCTACAGATTCAATAAACCTGGCTGTAGATTCTATAGCAGATCATATCAAAAATGGGGATGAAATTATAGTTGGTATTTCTGAACATCATTCCAACATGCTTCCGTATTTGAAACTTGTGAAAAGAGGTGCTAAAATTCGTACAGTAGGATTAACAGATGGGGTTATTTCACCAGAGGAAATTAAGAATCTATTAAATGAGAAAACAAAAATAGTAACGATTGCTCATTGTTCTAATGTTTTGGGCAATATTAATGATGTTAAAACTATTGGGGATTTGGTAAAAGATAATAATAGTAAAACTTTTTATATTATTGATGGAACTCAAGCGGTCGCACACATCCCGGTAAACGTAAAGTCTATGAGAGCAGATTTTTATGCTTTCTCAAGTCACAAAATGTACGGACCAGATGGTGTCGGGGCGTTGTATGTTTCTGCTGATATACAACATTATTTGTCACCTGTTCGAAGTGGCGGCGGTACTGTCAAGAATGTAGCTGTTACATTTTCACATGATGAAGATATAATTTCTCCAGACAATTTTCAATCTTTAATTATTCTAGAGGGAGGAACTACTAATACTTCAAATATTGTTGGGTTATCTAAAGCTGTGAATTTTATTCGTTCAATTGGGTTTGATTTTATAAGAAGCCATGACCTTAAACTTTTTACAAAACTTAAAGAAGAGTTAGAAAAAATTGGAGAAATTGTAATCTTTGGTCCAAAGGACACAAAAAATAAAATTGGATTAATATCCTTTGCACTTAAAAGTTACAGTACTAAAGAACTTAGTGATCATTTGGCAAAGCAAAAGATCTGTATTCGTTATGGCTCACACTGTGCTTTTCCTCTTACGGAACAACTTGGTCAAGAAACACTTAGAGTTAGTTTTGGAGTGTACAACACAGATGAAGATGTGGACCAGTTAGTTGAAGAAATTAAGTTTTTCCTAAACAAGAAAAAAGGACTTATAAAAAATCCCAATTTGGAAATCTTAAAATCAAAAATCTTCTATAAGAATTCTCATATTGTAAATTCCACGACTTCAATTATAGAAAAAGTTAGACAATCTTTGTATAGTCCAACTGATACAGAGATCGTGGTGATGGGTGGTCATTTCTTAGGGATACCAGATATGGAGAAGAATGTTTTTTGGCCAAGTATCCAAGGTCTTCTACCTGAAAGACTACATAAACTGATGGATGAATTTGGCATGACAACTTTCCCTCTGTTTACGTGGGAATTAGCGTGTAAAATAGTTTCGCAACTTCAAAGAGAAGGTTATAAAGCCAGACTTTGTATCATTTCCAATGACACAACAGGAATAAATGAACTTAGAAATTCCAGTGCTAATATCTCTGGTAAAACTGCAGAGAATTATAAAGATGAATTATTAAATACATTTTCTGAAGACGATATCCCTAAGATTTATCTAGAAATTCTTAAAAAATACAAATTGACTAGAAAAGACATAATTAAAAATGCAGCAAACTATTATTTTAAGGAGACCACTCTACGCTCTAACTTCAAAAAATTCATAAGTAATAATAAAAGATATTTTGCTGGTGTAATTGATTATAGTAAAGAGAATAGTGATAATATAGATCTTTCAATTAACATTCTAGATAATCAGCAAATTAAAACTTGTAGCTTTGAAACTTTCCAATCTAAAACAGGAGGAAAGTTTTGTATTGTAGAATTTTGCCAATTTATTGCAGAAATGTTTGGAAAAGCAAGTGATGTAAATTTTAGTTATTTATCAGAAAAAATAAATAAGCCAAAGGTGACTTCAGCTCACAAAGTTCTAGTTGCTGTAACTCCTTCTATGTGTGAAGGAGCAGTGACTCGTTCTGCAGAGCTTTATAGTAAATTATTCCTGCAAGAAAAAGGTCATGGATCATTTAAATTCTTCAATATTCCACTCGGACCAAATGCGGAAAGAAATTTGGCAATAGGTACAGAAATGACTTACATTTCTGACAAGGATAATTTGGAAACGATAGATGTTGATAGTGAACCTGCATTTCCGGAGTTGTGGAAGTTAAATGAGTACAAGCTTTTATATAACGTATCAGAATATTTAGAAGATATGGAAAACTTGTTCAATAAAGTCGGTGTAACTAAAGACTCTAACATTTTAGATACTTGTGTTGGCCCAGGATTTTTCTCCACAGAACTTCTAAAAGCAGGATACAATCTGCAGACAGCCGATAAAAATCCAAACATGATCGTGCCGTTTCAAAATACTTTAAAAGAATTAGGTATTGAACATAATACTCTAATTTCTCCTTGGCTAGAATTAAACAAATGTTTTAAAAATGAATCTTTTGATTTTCTTCTTAATAGAGGTAATAGCTTTATCTATGCAGGAGGAGGGTGGAACAAAATGGAAGATATAAATAAAGAAAATTCACTTGAGCAAATGAAAAACACCTTGAAAGTATATTATGACCTTTTGAAACCAGGTGGATATTTATACATAGATAAATTTAGAGATTCAGAAATACCAGATAAAAAAGTTGCAGCACGACTAAATATAGAAAAGGGAGATGTGCAAAAAGATCTTGTATTCTACGTAGAAAGAAAGCCAGAACAAAGTGTGCGCTTTGCACAGATGCTGTTGCGTGAAAAGGATGGAACTGAAAAAGGTTTACCGAACATTGCCTATGATCTCAGTTCGCAAGAAATGGAATTTCTGTTGAAAGAAATTGGTTTTAAGGTAGAAAAATTGAACCTAAAATCAGAACGTCATTTCCAAGTCTGGCTAGCTAAAAAATAATATTTTAAAAAAACAATAATTATATGAAAACATTTAAATTTAACCATGAACCTACTTTTGCTGAACTGTGGGACGCTTGTGTTTATAATTTACTGTATGATGTAAGTGGATATCTAAATGAATTAAAAGATCTTTTTTTGGACTTGAATATTACCAAAGAATCTTTAATTATAGACGTAGCAGCAGGTGGTGGTTTTCCTGCTATTGAACTTTCGACGGAAGGATACAACATAGTTGCTTGCGATGGGTTTTCAGACCAAGTAGATTTGTTCAATCAAAAAGCCAAAGACATTAATGCAGATATAGATTGTAAGAAATTAATGTGGCAAGATTTAACTAAAGAGTTCTACCCAAACAGTTTCGATCTTCTTTTCTGTAGAGGTAATTCTTTTATATATGCAGGTGGTGGTTGGAATGAAAATGTGGAAATTACTACAAACGAGTCTCTGGCTAAATACAAAGAGACCCTTTCCAATTTTTACTCATTGTTAAAGCCAGGTGGAACAATTTATGTTGATAAGTTTAAGGATACAGAAACTTCGCATCGTGAGATAGTTGGGCAAGTTCAAATCAAAGACAGCAAACCAGAAAATCTAGTTTTTTGGACAGAGAGGAATTCTTCAAAAAAAATGCGTCAAGCTTCTATGATTTTAGAAGGGGATAAAGGAGAAAGAAAAATACCAAATGTCACTTATGATTTATTGGGTTCAGAATTAGAAACAGTTTTACAAGAAGTGGGGTTTAAAAATATCAGAAGAATGTCACTTAAAAATGAGAAAATCTTTGATACTTGGATTGCCCAAAGATAAAATCTATTTTAAAACGTTTGCAAAATATTTTTTTTCTGCTTTACTTAAAACATATAAATAAAATATATGCAAAATTTAAGAAACAATCATTGGGTGCGAATTGGTGTAATAGTTTTTCTGATGTTAGTTATTATCGTTCTCTACTTTAGAAATGTGGATACCACTAATTTAACAAGTGTTGATGGTGCACAAGGAGAATTACAAGCCAACTTTAAACCAGACACAATAGAGAAAAAAGTTTTTCTAGGACTATTCGGCGTTTTGTCAGCAGCTCTTGGTCTCGAGGTAGCACAAACTGATTTTGATTTAGGAAAATTAATAGAATCAAAAGGTGATCTTAAAACAGCAAAAGTTCTCCGTGACAAAACTGGTAATGTAGTTACCGATGCACAGCTGGCCAGTGGGGAAGTTAAAAAAGAAAATGTAAAATATACTGACGAATATAATTGTGATGATTTTAAATCCCAAAGTGAAGCTCAAAGTTTTTTTGAAAAAGCCGGTGGTGTAAAAGGTGACACCAATAGACTGGACGGAAATAAAGATGGAGTTGCTTGCCAAGCTCTTCCAAAAAATTAATTTGCTGTTATACTCGTTTTTAGTATGTCGTGGCTTACCAATATAATTTCAAAAAATTCCAACACTTCAGATATTCAAAATAAAGTATCAAATACTAATCAGTTATATATTTCTGTGGATCCTACACGGGCTTGTTTTTTGAAAATAGATGAAAGTGTTTCTCCAAATAAAATCCTTGCTTGGGAAGAAATCCAGCTCGGGCCTATCGAAGACTTGTCTCCTGGTGAGCCAGTGAGGGATCTTTTTGGTTCTCTACTAAAACTTTTTACTTCTCACAAGGAAAAATTTGAAGGGATCAAAGATGTCGCAGTATCTATCCCGGCGGAAGGTGTTTTTTTTCGCAATGTAGAAGTTCCGAAAGTTGGCGAAGCTGATAGACAAAAATTGATCCTTGCAGAAATTAAAAAAACTTTACCTGTGGATTTCTCTCAAGTACTTTTTGCTCAGAATGATCTGGGGGAAAAACATGAGAATATGCATTCTTATTTCTGTGTAGGAATCCAAAAAATGTTATTTGAGAATTACAAAAATTTATTTGCCAAGTTTAATTTAAACCCCTATTTTGAAATAGAAGTTTTTTCTCTAGCAAGGATAGCTAACCCTGACAAAACACAAAAACTCGTTGTCCAGGTAGGTAGGTTAAATACTTTTATAATTTTCTTAGAAGGTCAGATAGTCCAGGATGTAAAATTAGTTGAGTTGGGTCAAAATGAAATAAATAAAGAAATAATCAAAAATTTAAATTTAAGCTTTGAACAAGTTGAGATTTTAAAAGAAAATTTTAGTAAGTTAAAAGACGGGAATAGGTTAGGAGCGAACATCGTAGAAGAATATCTAAAAGAATTTGATCAGAAATTAGCCAAGATTATTTCTGCACATATTATAGAATATGAAAAAAAACAGAATGTAGAAATACAAGAGGTTATTATTTCTGGGAAATTAACATCAAATAAACTTAAAAAAGTTTTGCACGATGAGTTTGATGCAGAATTAAAAGTTGACTTTGTAACCGAAGAGAATTTTAGAGAATTTGTAGCAGAAAACTTTTTATTAGATGAATTAAAAAGATATGCACAATGTTTTGGTCTTGCGTTAAGGAATAAGTAGTCTATACTCTGTTGTATGGATGGTTTTAATATCATTCCCGTCGAAAAAGATTTGTTGTTAAAAGATTCTGTAGAAGTAATCGACGAGGAAAAAGAAAAAAAAGCAAAACAAGAAGAAGTAAAAACAGGTAATATGTTTCTTTTTGTTGCTTTATTAATTTTAATTTTGGTTTTAGGTTATTTATTATTTTTAATTTTTTACAGAATTTCCCTTGTTGGGCAAATTATCAATTATGCAGATCAGTTACAAGGAGTTACTAAAAATATTGATTTAAAAGAAATCCAAGAATATCAAGCCATGGATACCACTCTCAAATCCATCAATGGTAAACTCAATAAACATATTTTAACAAGTGAAGTCGCATATTTATTAAATCAAAATCTCCGTAAAACTCTCCAGATTACCGAGTACCGTATGGACGTCAAGCAGGTAGATGTAGAGGTGGGCATAACTGCAGTGGCTCCAACTTTTAGAGAGCTCGCAGAGCAAACAGAAAAACTTTTTTCTTTGAGGGAACAGGGTGTTATCCAATCTTTTACTGTAACAAGTCTGTCTTTTGAGTCAGATACCAAAAGAGTAAAGTTTACAATGAGAATTATTTTGGACAAGACAAAAACCAATGCCGTAGCCATAAGTCAAAAAACAAATAATATATGAGTAATAAAAATATCTTTGCTATCATAATAATTGCTGTATCTGGACTATTTTTATTTAGTTTTATTTTACCTTTTAAAGCTGCTGTTGTTGATCCTGTTGTTGATCAGACGACCAATCTAGAAACTGCCTATGCTCAAGCAACTCAGCAGCTTTCTTTAAAAACTCTCCGTGCAAAAAAACAACAATTAGGAGAAGAAGAAATAAATTTTTTAAGAAATTTTGTTCCAAATAAACTTCATTCTGGGCAATTTGTTTACAACCTCGGACAATTAGCTAATCAAAAAAGATTAACAGTCAAAGGGATACAGTACACAGTTCTAAACGATACAGCTGTCTCTGCAACTCCCTCAGAAAAAAGACTTTTGGTGGAGTTAACTCTGGATGGAAAATATGAGGATTTTAATGAGTGGTTAAAAACAATAGAAAGATCAGATGTGCTTATCGACATAGAATCTTTTCGTGGATCAAAAGTTTCTAATAATAGTGATATCATAACTTTTCAGGTAAAAATGTATAGTTATGGCACAAATATAGATTAAACAATATGCAAGAAAAAAACATTTTACAATCAGTCTCATTTTATCTCGGAATACTTATTCTGGTATCTCTATTTACACTTATTTATTCACAAGAATACATTACCGGTTTGGTTTTAGAATTTACAGGAGAAGCTCAGATACAAGAATCTCAAAAAACAACCAATGAGGCTACCAATTTATTATTATCACTCGACAGAATACCTTTTGATACTTCTGTCTTGAGTTTGCCATATTTACAAACTTTAAATTCTTTTCCTAGTTTTCCAATAGATACAGAGACTTTGTCAAACTTTGGTAAAGCCAATCCATTTGTAGGAAGCTTTACTGTAGTGACCAATTCGGCCTCATCTTCGGTAGGGGGAGTAGTTTATAGTAATCAAAGAAGTTTGAATAATGGAAATGCAGTCAGAGCAACTGCGCCAAACAGATAATTTTAATCATGAAAAACGAAATATTAAAAATATTAGAAAACGACGGTTTACTCTCAGCAGACAGAGTTTTTGCTATTAACCAAAAACTGGGAAGCGGGGAAGATTTCGAAGAAGTTGCTCAGAGTTTCCAAATACCAGGAGATAAATTGGCAGATGCAAAAAGTAAAGTTTATGATTTACCGCGTTGGGTTGGGACTGACCCAGATGAATTAGTTGTAAAAAAACTTTCCGGAGAGTCTTCTAAACACTATAGAATGATTCTTTTAAACGAAGACAAAGACTCCATTTCTCTCGGTGTTTTAGATCCTGATATGCCAGGGTTGCGTGATGCTGCGGTATTTTTAGCAAAAGCTTGGGGAAATAAAAATTATAAGTTTTATATTTTGGCTTATACACAGTTCCAGGATTATTTGGGATTGTATTTTGGTAAAAAAATTCACCGTGTAGAAGAAAGTGAAATTTCTGATACTTTAGATAAAGATCTGAGTCATGCGGGAATTAAATTTAATAATAGTGCAGGCGCTGAGGTCAAAGTAGATGACTCACCTGTTGTGCGTCTAGTGAGAGATGTAGTTGCAGAAGCCATAAAAAAAGGTGCATCTGATATTCACATCGAGGCCACAGCTACCAATGTAGTCTTTCGTTATAGAATAGATGGAGATCTTATAATTGTAAGAGAGCTACCAATGAGTCAACACCAAGCCGTGATTGCGCGTATAAAAATTCTTGCAAATCTAAAACTTGACGAAAGGAGAAAACCTCAAGATGGTCACTTCTCTATAGATTATTCCGGTAGAAAAATTGATTTTCGTGTTTCCAGTATGCCTGCGTATTTTGGGGAAAAAGTAGTATTGCGTATTCTTGATACATATAAAGGTGTTCGTGATCTGGAAGATTTACAAATGTATCCACCACATTTATCTTTGATAAAAGAATGTTTGAATTTTCCATATGGGATTGTTTTAATAACTGGTCCAACAGGTTCCGGAAAAACTTCTACTCTTTATTCTATGTTAAATTCTCTAGATAAAGAAGGTCGCAATATAGTAAGTCTAGAAGACCCGATCGAGTATTCTGTGAGTGGTGTGAATCAATCTCAGGTTGCACCTGACATCGGTTATACATTTGCAAATGGTTTGAGAAGTATTTTACGTCAGGACCCAGATGTGATCATGGTAGGGGAAATACGTGATGCAGAGACTGCAGAGCTAGCTGTCCAAGCTGCGTTAACTGGGCACTTGGTTTTTTCAACTCTTCACACTAACACCGCCGTGAGCACTATCACTCGTTTGGTAGAGATGGGAATCCCACATTACTTGATCGCACCAACAGTACGTTTGATAATTGCTCAGCGTCTAGTTCACAAATTGGTAACAGAAACAGAAGAAACTCCGCATGAAATTATCCCAGTAGAAGGAAGTTACAAAGAAATGGTAAAAAGTCAGTTTGGTGATATGGCTCCAGAATTTCTTGCCACACTTCCTTTTACAGAAAATTTCCACGCCCAAAAACCTTCACCAGAAAGTCGCACTGGTATGGATGGGCGTATTGCTGTTTTCGAAATACTAGAAGTTGATAAAGATGTCGAAAAAGCTATTCTTGCAAAAAAAGATGAGAATGAAATTTATAAAATAGCTCGCGCCAAAGGGATGATAACTTTAAAAGAAGATGCATTACTAAAATCAATGAATGGCCTACTCCCATTCCGCGAGTCCATGGGGTTATAAAGAGGGGTTTGCATATTTTTTTCATTTTGGTAAACTTTTTATATGAAAAAAAGAGTAGCTAAAAAAGAGGATAGTGGTGTATTGAGTTTTCTAAAAAAATTTAGACAAGAGTTTTTATCCAAACAGGATAATCTAGAAGAAGACATAGACACTCTCGCAATTTCTACACATAAACAATATCAAGTTTTATCTGAGAAATTGAATTTACAAAGAACAATGATAGAAGATATTAAAAAAATATTGACAGAACAAGATCTAGAGATTTCCCATATTCATACAAATATAGATGGTATAAGAAAGGTGGATGAGGTGCAAGATGATAAAATTCGAAGTAATGCTTATTTGGTAAAAGAAATTCA
>CAYMOA010000024.1:0-4790 GCA_964391935.1 uncultured Candidatus Saccharibacteria bacterium
TTAAAAAATTACCTGGTAGCATATTTTATTTAAGTTTATATCGAGAAATTCATTAAAACAAGTAAGTTATACAAATTTAATAGGTCGTTGTAGACATCCCTTTTTCTATTCTATCCTACAAGTAAGACAAAGCCCATCCACAATACCACTTTTACTTTGGGTTTTGGCAGATCAGCCTGTTTGGTCAGTTATACTTATTGTTGTGACAGATGTATTAGGTTTTATCCCAACTATTCGTAAGTCTTGGAGTGATCCCTATTCAGAAACTTTATTTATGTATGAAATCACCTCTGTCAGACATTTACTTAGCATTTTTGCATTGCAACAATTCAACATATTAACTTTACTTTATCCAATTGTGTGGACAATTGCAAATATTGCTTTTACACTGTTACTGATAATTCGTAGAAAAATTATTCACACTCAAATTATGTTGAAATGATATAATATATGTTATGAACATAAAAGAATTTTTTACAAACTCAAAGACAGTGTGGACATCAGAGAACTTTCAAAACCTACTGCTAAACCAATACCAAGAAACAATAACTACCGGCTCTTCTGTTAATCTATCTTCTTGTTATATCCAAGAAATTGACAAAAACAAAGAGATTGGTACCTTTGTATTTACTGATTCTGATAAGTTTTTAGAAGTCCTCGCAACACAAATAAAAAAACAAATAGCTGGAGAAAAAGGAGAATTATTAACCGACAGCTCAGCAAATTATTTTTTCGTGATTGGGAAAGATGAAAAATATTATTCTGTTCTGGTAAGATGGGAGCAAGCACAAAAACTATGGAGATGTGGAGCTTATTTGCAAGAAGACTTAAAACTCCCAGAGATTAAGATCTTTTTCCCATCTCTCTCACTTTAGAAATCATGTGGTAATCAATAGTTTTGAGTTCCAAATCAGTCTTTACCACTTTACATTTATAAACATCTCCCATCCTAATCACTGTACCTCTATCCCCTTGCACTGTGTAAGACTTTTGATCAAATTTGAAAAACTCATCACCCAGATCTTTAAATTTTACCAAGCCCTCACATTTAGAATAATTGTCTTCTAAGAAAACCCCAAAGTTGGTTATCCCAGAAACCAAGCACTCAACTTCTTGACCGATACGATAACTCATATACTCAACTTGTTTATAGCGAACAGAGTTACGCTCTGCCTCGGCGGCGGCTTTTTCTCTCTCACTACTTCGTAAACACAAAGCTTCGAAATAGGCTTTTTCTTGTTTGTCAGTGGTCTCACCTTTTAAATATCTTTTCATTAATCTGTGAGTCATCACATCAGGATAACGACGGATAGGTGAAGTAAAATGAGAATAAAAACCAAAAGCCAAACCATAGTGACCAATATTGTCAGTGGTATAAATGGCTTTTTGCATACTACGAATTATCTGACTGAGAATTGTGGTTTTGTTTGGGTCCTTATCAATCTCGTCCATTATTTTATTTAAATCTTTCGGATCTATCGTGTCGTCTTTAAATGGAGCATTATAACCGAGGTTGTAAAGAAAAATAGAGAGGGCGTGCATTTTCTCTGAGTCGGGTTTGTCGTGAACTCGGTAAATACCAACATGGTTTTTACTACCCAACCCGTCGATATAAGTTGCTACTTCTTGGTTTGCAAGCAACATAAATTCTTCTACCAATTTATGTGCATCTTTACGAACTTTTCTAATAACTTCTATCGGAACCCCTTTTTCATCAAGTTTAAACTTGACTTCTTCTGTTTCCATCGAGAGTGCCCCATTTTTAAAACGTGTAGCTTTTAATTTTTTCCCAATTTCATTTAAAGTTATGAGTTCTTTTTTAAATGGCGAGTCTCTGCCCTCTAGAACTTCTTGGGCTTCCTCGTAGGTAAATCTTTTTGCAGAATGGATAACAGTTTCCCCAAACCACTTTTCTTTTACCTCTGCTGTTTTTTGATCAATCACAAATACCGCTGACATGGTAAGTCTGTCTACACCCTCCACCAAACTACAAAGATCGTTGGACAAAACTTCTGGGAGCATAGGTACAACTCGGTCAACTAAATAAACTGAGGTGGTTCTTTTTTTGGCCTCTTCTTCCATCGCCATACCATCACGTAAATAATGTGATACATCAGCAATATGCACTCCTATTTCTACATCACCCCCCTCTGAAAAATTTACCGATATCGCGTCGTCAAAATCTTTGGCATCTATCGGATCAATAGTAAAAGTTGTAATATTTCGAAAATCTCTTCGCCCTGTTAAGTCCTCTTCTCTTATCCCCCGCTCGTGAATTGCTTTTGCCTCCTCTTCTATTTTTTTATCGAATCCATCTTTGAAGCCTTTTTCCACCGCCAAACTTTCTATCTCGGCCCGACTCTCTCCTTTTTTTCCGAGCACTTCTACAACTTTTCCAATCGGACTTCTTTTAGCATCTTGCCAACTTTCTATCTCAACTACGACCTTGTCATTTATTTCTGCGTTATTTAAATTTGTCGAAGGGATAATAAAGTCGGTGTAAATTTTCTTGTCATGAGATACAAAGAAAAAACGTCCGTCCTCACTCTCGATATGACCCGCGTAAACTTCTTGATTGCGCTCTACAATTTCCACAACTTTACCAACATAAACTTTTTCTCCAAACTTTTCTTCTACACCAGTTATCTCTACTTTTACTTTATCATTGGGAAAACCGCGGTTGAGGTCACCGTTTCTAATATCCACACGTTCAGTTATTTTTTTATCGAAAAATTTTAGGAAACCTTCGGATTTATTATTAACCCCCAGCAATCCCTCAATTATTTCTCCTTTCTTAAATTTCATTTGCAAGCATTATACCACATTTGTTTTAATAAAATTTTTGATTATTTCTGAGTTCGGGTCGGAAATATATATTTTCTGTATTTTGTTTTGTAGCTCTGCAAATTCTTTTTGCATTGGCACTTTTTTTCCACAAGCCTCTTCTACCACCTCTTGGAACTTTATCGCTTGTGCTGTTTCTAAAATAATTGTTTTGGTTTTTCTGTCTCTCATCTCGAGTGCAACTTTCATAGCATCAGCAGTATGAGTATCTATAAATACTTGATACTTATCTTTTGCAAACTTTATAGTCTTTAATCTGTCTGCATGTGTACTAGAAGAAGTCTCGATAGCAAAATTATTTTTAATTTCATTAAATTCTTTTGTACTAGAAATATCAAAACTTCCATCTTTTTTTAATTTATCAAAAAGTTCTTTAGTAACTTTGCCATTTCTGCCAAATAAATCAAATACAAATCTTTCAAAATTTGAGGCTTTAGAAATATCCATGGATGGACTAGAGGTTATAAAAGTCTCAGAACTTTTTCTCGGTCTATAAACACCCGTTTTGAAAAATTCTTCCAAGACATTATTCTCATTGGTTGCTAATATTAATTTTGCAATCGGTAGTCCGCACATCCTAGCAACGTGCCCAGCGCAAATATTTCCAAAATTTCCCGTTGGAACTACAAAAGAAACTTTTTCAAAATTATTTTCTGCAACTTCTAAATATCCTTTTACATAATAAACAACTTGGGCCAGGACTCTAGCCCAATTTATCGAGTTCACTGCACCGATAGAATATTTCTTTTTAAATTTTGCATCTAGAGAAACTTCTTTTACAACATCTTGAGCATCATCAAACAAACCATTCACTGCAATGTTAAAAATATTTTTATCCTCTAAAGTGTACATTTGTGCTCGCTGAAAAGCTGACATTTTTCCAAACGGTGAAAGCATAAAAACATTAATTCTTTTTTTCCCACGGAGTGCATACTCTGCGGCTGACCCAGTGTCACCCGATGTTGCTCCTAAAATATTTAAACTCAATTTTTTCTTTGCCAATACGTATTCAAATATATTTCCTAAAAATTGCATCGCCATATCTTTGAAAGCTAAGGTTGATCCGTTGGAAAGTTCTTGTAAAAATAAGTTTTCTTCGAGTTTAATCACTGGTGTTATTTTTTTATTTAAACTTTTTTCTCGAGAATATTTAAAAACATTGACATTGTAACTTTTTTCACAAATTTCTTTCAAATTTTTATCAGGAACATCTAGCTCAAATTTCTTGAATATTTCAAATGCAAGTTCGGCATAAGAAAGTTTCTTCCATTTTCCCAAATCTTTTTCTGTAAACTCGGGATATTTTTCTGGCAAATAAAGTCCTCCATCTTCTGCCAGCCCATCTAGCAAAATCTCTGTGAAAAGTTTTTTCTTCTTCGACCCTCTGGTAGAAATGTATTTCATAAATTAACTATCTATTTTTGTAATATCCAATTTGTGTATCCCAACCTGGCGCATGCCCTTCTTCTCCTTCTTCTTTTCTCTTTTCTATTTCTCTGTACAAATCAGCTAGATACCCACCCTCATAAATTCTTGCTTTTACCTCAGGCCTCTCTTCTATCAATGCACCAGTTTCAACACCAGTATCTCTAGTATCCTCTTCTTGATCCACCTGGTCCTCTCTCCTTGCCACCCGAACCTCAACAGGATTTTCTCCTTCTTTTACATCTTTGTTTATCATGATGTCTAAATTATATATTATTTCAAATTTTTATGCCACAACAGCATCAATATTTGATTTTTAAGCATAAGTGTGACAAAATAGTCAAAAATGAAAGTAGCAGAAGTTATAACTTTAATAGGTATGTCTGGGGTTGGCAAAAGCCACTGGTCAGAGAAATTTGCGACAGAAGGCTATAAAGTTTTTCATATTGATGACCTGATTTCTTTGGAACTAGACTCACTTATCAATAAAGAAAACGGCGATAAAAATGTTGATTATGGAA
>CAYMOA010000024.1:4890-6066 GCA_964391935.1 uncultured Candidatus Saccharibacteria bacterium
GAACTAGACTCACTTATCAATAAAGAAAACGGCGATAAAAATGTTGATTATGGAAAAAGTATGGTTGGTTCACTCGCCAAATGGATGGGTTTTCCAGGAGATAAAAGATATGAAAAGAATTGTAAAACTTATTTAAAACTAGAAGAAAAAATAACTTTAAAGGCACTGAATGAAGCTCTCAAAAATAAAGTGCCAACTATTATAGACACAACAGGAAGTGTAATTTACCTGAGTAAAAGTTTGCAAAATAAATTAAGAAAACATTCTAAAATAATTTATTTGGATGTTTTACAAAGTAAACTAGATGAAATGTTAGAAACTTTTTGCAAATTTCCCAAACCCATTATTTGGGGGAAAATATATAGACCATTAAAAAATGAAAGCGAGAACAAAACTTTGTCTAGATGTTACAAAAAATTATTAAATTTTAGAGTTGCAAAATATAATAAATTGGCACACAAAACTATCCCCTATAACAACCACCGAAAAGCCAAAGGTCTTAGTACTTTTACAAAATAAATTCTACTTTGCGTACTCGATAGCGTCTTCGAAGGACACAGATAGAACTTTTGAGTGACCTTCTTTTGCCAGTGTCACACCATAAACTTGATCTGCAAAATGCATAGTCTCGCGGTTATGAGTAACCACTATCAATTTAGTATTTTGTTTTAACATTTCAAGAATTTCCCCGTAGCGTTTTGAGTTGGCCTCGTCTAGTGCAGCATCTGTCTCGTCGAGAATCATAAATGGAGCTGGGTTTTGGTTAATTATAGAAAAGTTGAGGGCAATAGAAACAAGAGCTCGCTCTCCGCCAGACAAACTGTGTAGTCCTTTTACTTTTTTCTTTGGTATTTCCACCTCCACCTCGATACCTATTCTGGTTTCCTCTTCACTTTCCTCTTCCTCTTCACTTATTTTTTTTCTTGGCTCTATTTCAACCACAAAAACTTTGGCACTACCACCATTAAAGAGTCTCTTGACATAAGAGTCAAAAACCTTGTTGATATGTTCTAGACCAAGGTCAAACTCTTGTTTCAAACTTTCTTTTAAATCAGAAATTAATTTCTCTAAATTGATCATAGAGTTTTCTAAATCAGAAATTTCTTTTACTAAAAAGTTATCATGTTCTGTCATTTGATTAAAACTGTTCAATACTTCGTCAGGGTTGGCAACTTG
>CAYMOA010000024.1:6166-8895 GCA_964391935.1 uncultured Candidatus Saccharibacteria bacterium
CTTAAACTCCTGCAGCTCTCTTTCCAATTCTTTTTCTAAATCAAATATTTTATTTATAAAATCTTGTTTTTGTGAAATTTTTTGTTGAAGTTTGCTTCGCTCAAAAGTTAAACTTTGTACTTCCCTTTCTGTTTCCGATGCCAGGTACTTGTATTCTAAAATTTGTTTTTTTAACATTTCCACACGCTCTGTTACCAATTTCAATTTTAAATTTTCTTTTTCCAAATCAACTTTAACTTTTTCTAACTCAACAGAATAGTTTTCTTTATCTTGTTTAATGTTTTGTAATTTTTCCCGTATTCTTTGTTTGATACTTTGTAAATAAGAAATTTGTTTTACATTATCTTTGTTGACCACAGAGCCGAGAGATAAAAGTTTTTTATAAGAAAAATCTGTGTCAGTTGCAAGAGAGTGTATCTCGGAAATATTTTCTGTGTTCAAAATTTTCTCAGTATTTTCCTCTATTTTATCTCGTACTTCATTTACATTTTTCTCAGAAAAGATAATATCGTTACCTTGAGTTGCAATCCCTGACAACTCAGTCTCTATTTTTCTAAGCTCATCTAAATTTCTATTTTCCTCTACAACCAGATACTCTAAATTGTTTTTTGCATTTCTCTCTTTGTTTTGGAAATTTTCATACTCATTTTTTACATGCGAAAAAACATTTTCTTCTTTTCTGAGTTCTTGTTCTAAAAATGTAGTATCGTGTCCACCATCTTTGTACAAACTTTTTTCCTTATCCGAAAGTTTTGTTTCCAACTCTTGTAATTTATTTTCTAAAAATTCTAAAGTACTAGACTCTCCGTCTTGTTTTTTTATTTCTTCTAGATTATTTTTTTTATAATTTAAATAAATAGTAGCTTTGTCTTCTAACTCCGTGCGAAACTCAGCCGATCTTTTTATCCTTTCAACTTGTTTAGAAAGCGCCGATAGCTCGGGCATTATTTCTCTTCTTTTTAAAGTTGCCTCACGGATATTTTCTCTGGTTTTCTCCAGCTTTTTTTGTGAGTCGTTTATGCGTGCGTGATAAACTTTTAGTCCGAGGGCATCTTCGATAATTGTTTTTCTCTCTTGTGGATTGGCCTGTAAAACTTTATCGGCTTCTCCCTGAGAAATATGCCAAGAACTTTTATTCCCCAAGTGGATATGCAATAAAAACTCGTGCAAATCTTTTACACGCACCTCTACCCCGTTCATCATGTATTCACTTTTTCCATCGGCATATATAGTACGAGTTATAGTTACCAGGTCTTTTTCCAACATTTCTTTTACAAAAATATTTTCTATTGCACCTCTTGAGCTCATTCCCCCTTTTAAGGGGGCACCGGGGGATTTTACAAACTCCACATCAACTTTTGCTTTACTGGCCTTGACACTATTACCTCTATACAACAAATCCGTAATATCTTTACCACGCATGCTTTTTGTTGATTGCTCACCCAAAACAAATCGTATCGCCTCAGTAATATTACTTTTCCCAGACCCGTTCGGTCCCACCACTGCTGTAATATTTTTACCAAAAGTAAAAACGCTTTTTTCATAAAAACTTTTAAAACCTTGAACTGTCAGTTTGCTAATATCCATCTGAGAATCAGTATATCAGATATTTTATTTTGTAAAAGAATTATCTTTTTCCTGGGATATTTAGATATTTTTTATAAAGAGCTTCTGGAAGTGAACTTTCATAGTTTTTAATAATCATAGGTAACTCGCATGTAAAATATTCACCAGTTTGTAATTTCTCTCCTTTGTAATTTATTAAAAGATCTTTTCCTAGCACTTTGATTTCCCACACATCACTTAGGAACTCAGAAAATATCGCGTCATCATTGTAATACTGGTCAAAAATTTTTACAAATCCAGCCCCCTTCAAGTATCCAATAAACATATTAAATGCAAAAATATCTTTTAATTTAAAGAGTACTCTCAAGTTTGTTACAATTTCCAAGACTGGTCTTTTTGGTTCGTTCATATTATTTTTCTTCAAGAATTACAAAGTGTATCAGTACGCCATGACCTTGTCAAAACCCTACCAACTCTTAGCTTTGAGAGCTTCTTGGGCTGCAACTTGCTCGGCTTCTTGTTTACTTTTCCCCTCACCTTCTGCTACTTTTTCTGGACCGAAAAATATCGCCACTAAAAACTTCTTATCATGGTCTGGTCCTACTTCTTTCACCACTTTATATTTTGGTGTGAGTCCATATATTTCTTGTGACTTTTCTTGAACTTTACTTTTGGCATCTTTTAAAAGACCACGCTTTACAACCTCGTCTGATTTGGAAAGTAAAAACTTTTTGATAAAATTATCAGCCTCTACGTATCCATGTTCTAGATAAATAGCACCTATCACCGCTTCGAAGGCGTCCGCCAAAATATTTTGTCGAGCACGACCTACGTCTTTAGCTTCTCCCTTTGATAAAAATAAAAATTCATTCATTTCTAGTGCGAGAGCTACTTCTGACAACGTTACAGCATTCACAAGTGCTGCTCGGTGGGCAGTCAGCTCCCCCTCGGTTTTATTTTTAAACTTTTTATACAGAAAGTCTGTTGCTGATAACTCTAAAACTGCGTCACCTAAAAACTCGAGACGTTCATTGTGTTCTAAACCACTTCTGCCATTTTCATTTATAAAAGAGCGATGAACAAAAGCTTGTTCTAACATCTTGGTATTTTTAAAACTCACCCCTATCAGTTTCTCAAATTTTTCTAAATCTTTTTTTATCATA
>CAYMOA010000025.1:0-3135 GCA_964391935.1 uncultured Candidatus Saccharibacteria bacterium
AGTGCAAAAGAAGGTAAAATTATAAAAACACAAGTAAAAAGCATTTTAAAAAGAAGTGGGTTGGGCCCAGCTGTGTCGTCTACCCCAGGACCAAAGTTCCCAGTCAACATCATCGTGAGACCCACCAAACCAAAACATACAGAGGCGATAATAAATATCCGTGTTGCTATTTTTTGCATATATTGTTAATACAAAAAGAATATTTATATATTACAAACACGTATTTTACAAAAATTTTTCCCTTCCAAACCAGGTAGCTCAACTTTTTCCCAAGTAAAATTTGCTGATTCAACTTGCGAAGGAGAATAAATACATTCTTGGTAAATATCACCCCGCTTTCTCAAGACACCAGCTCCAGTCTGGAATTTTACAACCGACGATTTTGTTGTACCAACAGGTAAACTTGTCCTATCACCAAAAGGAGTTGCCGAAATAAGTATTTTGTCGGGTTGTTTATGGTGTATTCTCCTTTTACTAACCGCCAAATAAGCATCATGCAATAATTGGTTTTCAATGTAATTTACTTTTTCATCATTTTCAACTTTTACATTAAGGTCTATCATATCAATTTGATCTTGAGTTAGTGGTGGCAGACCTCTATTTTTTAAATCTTCTTTTTTCGCATTTAAATCAAGTAAAAATTCTTCTTTAGAAGAGTATCTTTCACTAACTGGACTAAATGTGTATTTAAAATTCTCTGGCAAATATGGTTGGATAAATAATATTAAATTTCTAAAAGTTTTTTTATATTTTTCTGTATCTATTTCTGTAATCTTGTTCATTAATTCTAACACTGCATCGTCACCACAAAAATCAAACCAAACGCCTGGACTATACACATCTGTTATTGGTTTAAGCCAGTATGCATAATAGATCATAGCAAACAACTCTGCCCAGTCTGGCTCAGGATATTCTTCTAACCTCCACAATTTATATGAACCAAAAGGAATCGCAATTTTTATCGGTTCATTTTTGTTAATATTTAATATTATGGCTTCACGAACAAGTTCATTTGCCTTTTGACTAACACTGTATTTTCGAAATTTTTTTGACATTATTTTATCAAAGATAAAATCTTCTAGATTTTTATCTAGTTTTACTTTTGTATCATCTTTGATACCTTCCAATCTTTTTTTTATGTATTCTTTTGCTAACATGAGATGTGGGGAGGAATTGAACCTACGATACTTGCCTTGCGGACAAGTGCCTTACCACTTGGCTACCACATCAAAAACATTTTGGCATAAAAATTTTGTTAATGCATCTTAAAAATGACCGACAAAATAGCATACATTATTAAGTCTGCTTCTTTAATTCTATTTTTATTTTACACACAACTACCACTAACTACCGATCATCCACAGGTTTGATTTCCATAACTTCGATAGTTGCCTCGGGTATTTCTAGATGTGGGCAAGATGTAAACATTTTTGACACAGACTCATGACTTTCACCATTCACAACACTATACATCATAATGTCATTGCGCATGTCAGAAACACCGTCCTCATCCACAAGTTTAGTTTTTCCTGCACTAGAAGTTTCTAGAAAGATGCCCTTGTTCTCTTTCATCCACGAGTCCCATTTTTCTTTCATTTTACCTTCTTCATCTTTACGCTCTTCTTCTGGTTTTTCTTTCCACATGTCCAACATTGAAATTGGTAATTTGTATAATATTAAAAATTTTTTCATATATTTATGTGACGTGTTTATTCGTAATTGTTACAAACTTATTATTTATTTTTAAATTCTTTCCAATTTTGGATTTTTCCGTACAGACAAATATACACACCTGGTAGGAGAGCCTGTACTCCTGCAACAGCCATGCCAATATTAAAGTCAGCATCTGAGTCAGAGAATTTTTCTGGTAGCATCGCCCCAGTTAACACAATTGTTTTATTATTAATTTCAGAAAGTTTTTCTGCAGTTTTATGAATTGTATCTGTACCGTGTGTAATAATTATTTTGTCTTCTGATAGGTTCTCAACAAACTTCAAAATATCATTTCTATCCTCTTCTGTAATATCTAAACTATCTTTTTTTAAAACAGAGTAAATGTTAAAATCAAAATCAGGTTTGGCTTTATTTAAAACTGAGTTAAATGCTGGTTCTCCTATTTCAAACTCATACCCGTGGTTTGTTGCCCCCAGCGGATAGTCTTTGTCTATCGTGCCACCAGTTTGTAAAAATGCTATTTTCATAGTTGAAATTATAGCATTTTTCTTGAAATTCTGATTTTGCGAAAACGTCATAAATAGTGTATAATATCTTCATTAAAAATACACAGCGTTCTGCGGTAGCTCAGCTGGTAGAGCAACTGGCTGTTAACCAGTGGGTCCTAGGTTCGAGCCCTAGCCGCAGAGCATTGTGTATTTTTTGTTTCTATTAAAATTTGAAACAAATAAAAAAACTGGACATATTATTTCCAGTTTTTTTATCATTACAATTATTTCCCTAAAAACTTGATCACCATTTCAATTGCCATCTCTGGAACACCCATTTCTTTTGCAGTGGCCACTATATCGTCGTGTGATACTGAACCATCAGCCAGACGTGCAATCATTCCTTTTAATTTTTCAACATTTTCTGCACCTATCTTTTCTGTTGCCTCAGCAATTAATTTATCATCTAGGTCAGTCATACCTAGTACTGCATCTACCATTCCACTTCCTGCGTTTGTTAAATCATCTATTATTGACATAGTATTTTTTTGTTTAAGTTTTATTAATTTCCTACAAACTCATTCTACCATAATTCTAAATTATTTTTTCTTAAAATTATAAATATTGCGTCTTAAAACTAAAAATACAACGAAGACCACACCCACCAACGTCCACAAAACTGGATACACAGCATTTGCAATTGTGACATTTGTTAGTGCAAAATAAGCAGTAGGATATTTTATTAACCAAGCAATATAATAAAACAAATTTTCAGAATATGGGTCTCTCCAACTTTTACTGATTGTTGGCCAAAAAGCAACAAGATCAATTGTGGCAGCTGCACAAGCTGCATAGGTAGGATCTTTTATAAATAACCATAGTGTTATAGCGACAAGTGATAAAATAAAGGTTATCCAATCAAAAGTTGAGCCGTTTCTTTCCCCGAAAAACCAACTATATATTGTAATAATAA
>CAYMOA010000025.1:3235-8883 GCA_964391935.1 uncultured Candidatus Saccharibacteria bacterium
AAAAGATATGGTACAAAACTTACTGCTGATACAACACTAGAAATAATTCCTAATACTATTTTAGTATCCATATTAATTATTATAATTTTTACTTCAAATGTCTGTAACGTTTACCTGGGTAGCGGTAAAAGAACATCGGGATCAGAATAAGGGTGAGAACCATGGCAAAAGCGAGCCCAAACATGATAGAGATGGCGAGAGGGCCCCAGAGGGCAGAAACACCCGCTAGTGGGATCATCCCAACCACAGTCGTCACAGTTGTTAGTACAATCGGACGCAAACGAATAGCAGATGCCTCCACGATCACATCAAAAAGTTTATTTTCTTTTTTATCAACCAATGTTTCTATTTCATTAATATTTTTATCAACTTTAACTTGATCAAGTTTGTGCAAAATAGAGTCGAGAAGAATAATCGCGTGGTTAATGATCACCCCAGCGAGCGCAATAAACCCAAGCATGGCTGAGAAAGAAAAAGATTTGCCTGTAAGAGCGAGCCCGCCAAACACACCGATCAGTGATAGTGGTACTGCCATGAGCAAGTAGAAAGAGTAACGGAAAGAGTTGAACTCTAGAACCAATATCGCAAGCATGAGAGCGAGCCCTGCGAGTAGGGCGAGGATCATATCTCGTAAAGTATTTTGGATATCTTCGTTTTCCCCACCATAGTCAATTGATACCCCATCTGGAATATTTTTATTTTCTATTTCTACTTTTATTTTTTCTTGGAAACTCGCAACTATCTCTAGTGCATTGGCCCCGTCTTTTACATTTGACCCCAGAGTGACTATTCTCTTTTGGTCCTCATGAGAAATAGATGCACGACTCGGTGAGACATTTGTCTCTAAGACACTTCCTAGCAAAATACTTCCTCCGGTAGGCAAACTTACTGGTAGATTTTTAATACTGTCGAGGGTAGTTTTTATCGTATCCTCTGGATTAACAAAATTCTCATTGAGCGCAACTTTTACCAAAACATTGATATCTTCGTCTTGTTTTTTTATTGTAGTTGCGGTCACACCAGAAACAGATGTACGCAATATCTGAGCCACACTTGCTGCTGATAAACCATACTCTGTCGCCTTGGCACGGTCAACAAATATTTCTAGTTGCGTTCCATCGTCTTTTACAGAAGTAGAGATGTCTTGGGTACCCTCTATTTTTTCCAAAATATTTTCGGCTATTTGCGCAGAAGAGGACAAGTCATCTAAGTTGTCACCTATGAATTTGATCACTACTGGTTTACCAGAAGGCGGACCATTGTTCCCTTGACCTACAGTTATAGTTGCGTCATTAATAATATTTAATTCTTTGCGGAGTAGTGTTGCTATCTCTGTCGAGTTCAAATCTCTATCATCTTTATCATGTAACATAACTGTGATATTCGCAACTTTGGTATTTGACCCACCGGCTGATGAGTCACCAGTTAAAGAAGACCCTGCACCAACAGTAGTAACAAAAGATTTGGCATTTTTATTTTCATACAATATTTCTTCTACCTGACGCACTACTATGTCAGTATTTGCAAGTGGGGTACCTTCTGGTTTTTCAATACTGATAATCACATATTCCTGATCATCTTGCGGGAACATTTCTACTTTTACCAAACCAACAACAACCAGCAAGATCGAGCCGACAAAAGCCAGTATTAGTCCAAATAAAAACTTATTTTGTAACTTTCTATTTAACAAAATATTTCCCAAGAACTTTTTATACCACTCCTGAGTAAGGTGAAAATATTCTTCTTGTTTTTCTGTAAACTTTTTATATCTTGATGTATGTGCAGAAGTTGTCTTGTTTTTAATTAGTAATGTTGCAAGTATCGGCACCATACCGAGTGCTACGAAAATAGAAGCGATCAGTACGAAAATAATAGTAAAAGGGATGGATTGCACAAATTTACCAACTATACCTGATAAGAAGAAAAGTGGGAAAAATACTGCAACCGTGGTCATAGTACCAGCGACTAGTGGCCAGGCATATTCTTTTATCGACTCGATCGACGCGCGTTTGACATCACCGTACAAAAGCATCCTGCTATGTATGGCCTCAGCGACAACTATACCTGAGTCGACGAGAATACCAATTGCCAAGATCAGAGAAAATAGAGACAAGAAGTTAATAGTATTGCCAGATAAATATATACCAATGAAAGCAATCACAAAAGAAAGAGGGATAGAAAGACCAGCCACGATACTTTCTCGCCAACCAATAGTTAAAAACAAAACTAGCATCACCAGGATCACAGTTTCCATGCCAGTTTGTGACAACTCATTCAAATCATTTTGCACCATCTCACCTGCATTAAGCGAGGTTACTACACTTGCCCCACTTAACATTTCCCCATCTTTTTTTAACTCTTCAATTCTGCTTAGTACAGCAGTGGTAACTTGGTTCACGTCACCTCCACTTTTTTTTCTGATAGAAAGTGTCAACGCATTCTCAGAAGGCTTACCATCAACAGATATTCTAGAGTAAGTTTTGGGTGACTCGAGACCATCGGTCACAAAAGCGATGTCTCGCAAATAAATATTGGTACCGTTCCCAGATTGTAAAGAAATATCTTGCACTTGTTCAGCTTCGTCTATACTTCCCTCAAATTTTATCGGATAGTCTACCTCACCCATGGTGATGCGCCCGATCGGTGCAGAGGCGTTCGCAGTCTGGATCGCTCCTATAACTTGGTTCACTGACAGACCATAACTAGCTAACTTGTCTTTGGCTATTACTACTTGCACCTCTCTTTTTCTGGTTCCTGTGACGTCTACCGCTGACACACCTTTTACTTTTTTAATCTCTCTTTCCAGATCATTCCCCAGTTTAGTTAACTCTGCAGGAGCTAGATCTTGAGAAATGGAAAGTATAAGAACTGGTTGATCAGAAAAATTAATTTTTAAAACATTTGGATCATTTGCATCATCAGGTAAACCTGTCTTTGCTTTATCTACTGCATCTTTTAAATCTTGGATAGATTTCTCTATGTCCGCACTTGCGATAAATTGTGCTGTAATTATAGAAAGTCCCTCACCAGAACTAGAAGTAACTTTATCAATATTTTCTACATTAGCAATATCTTGCTCGAGTTTATTGGTCACCAGTTGTTCGACATCTTCTGCCGACCCACCACGTAGCACTGTTGTCACTACACCAACAGGGATAATTACTTCTGGGGCTGACTCTTTGGGAATCAAGTAGGTAGAGTAAAGACCGATAAAAACCAAAGTTATCATGATGAGATAAGTGAAAGCTTTTTTTTCTAAAAAGAATATCCAAAATTTATGCATATATTTATTTCTTCTTTATTTTATAATTTTATATCACTAAAAACCTCCAAGACCTTGTCCTTGAAGTTATACATACTTCCACGATAATCATTAGAGCAGCTCTTATTCTTTTCTAAATAACCCTGCTGATATACATAAATATCAGATTTTAATGAAGTTCCTGGGTAACAGAAAATTCTCCACTCATCTAATTTCGCTAGTGTCATTGGTAAATCTACAAATTGTTCTCTAATTATATGTGCTACAACAATTTCTTCTAGAATAAAGTTGATATTTGCTTCGGTATATTCTCTTCCTATGGTATCTTCTTTAATAAAATTTTGGAAGTTAGAATCTTCTCTTTCTTTTTGTTTTAATAAATTAAACATTTCTTGAAATTTAACTGAATTTAAAATTATGTAATCTATTGGAGTGAAATGAAATGCTTTCAAAACATATTTTCTATCCTTATCTATTATTTTTCTCAAACTAGCAGAGTGGTTTATTACTTGATTATTCATTTTTACTCTTTTTTCAAAAGCAACATCTTCCGTATTGAAATACAAACCATTTGTATATAGTAAAACTACATCATTGTTAAAACTTTCTATTTTGTTTGTAAAATACTCAACCATTTCATAACACTCCTCTGGAGATTGACCACCTGCAATTCTACTCATGGAAATTGGTAAAATCAATGTTCCACTTCCTAATATTTTATTTATATTAAAACCTGTTTTTTCTATCATATGTTTATTTAATTCACCGTCACTTCTTCGCCAGCTTTGAGTCCACGGGCGTCTTTAACTATTAAAATGTCAGGAGTGAGACCATTTTTTATTTCTACTTCTTCACCGAGTAAAGTCCCAAGCTCTACTTGTACTGACTCTAAAGTACTAGATGCGGAAAGTATAAAAACATAGGACTCGCGAGGAGTTATCTTAACAGCAGAGAGAGGGATTTTAATTAAATCACCCCGGACTGCGTCTCGACCCTCTTTAGATAAAGAGGGTTTTTCAGTGCCACCTCCGATTTCTACACGAACAGATTGTCCATTGACCAGTTGAGCACTTTCATCAGTGATACCGATACGTACTTCTATTTTTCTAGTCACTGGATCAACAGCACTCGCAATCCTAGTCACTACCCCCTCAAATTTTCCATTAATTTTTACTTTACCTCCCACATTTACTTTTTTCAAATCTTCGCTCGTCACATAAGTCAAAACTTCGAGAGCACCATTGTTGGACACAACTGCCACCTGCGCACTAGGTGTTACATAGTCACCTGTTTCGATGGTTAATGAATTCAATGTTCCAGTTATTGGACTACGGATAATTGTTTTTTGCAACCTCGACAATGCTGACAAATAACCCCCTTGTGCTGTTTTGACTTGAGCGTCCACACTTGCCGTGTTTGGATTTTTATCTCCCGTAGTGCGACCGGCTATTTCCTGAGCGGCCAAACTATTTTGTAGTGCAGTCTTCGCACCAGAAAGAGAAGCCAGTATCCCAGAAATAGATGAGCGACTGCCACCAACAATACTTTTTTGTGCATCCAAACTTGCCTGACTAAAATTGACATCAGCCAAAGCTTTCACATAAGCATTACTCAAATCATCTAAATAATTTTTTATTGTTTGAGTTTCACTTTGAACTTTTTGCAATTCACTAATTAGATCAGAATTATTATTTAACAATAAATTTTTAGAAAATCTTGCGACCAATATTTTTTCAATCTCAATTCTCTCATTTTCTATTTTACTTTGCAAAATAGAGTCTGGGATCAAAACCTTTAACCTTGGGTTATCAGTTCGTGGGTCAAGAAAAGCTGCATCGGTCTTGGCTCTTACAATATCGTCGAGTGATGCAAAAGTAGAATTAATGGTATTAATAGTGTTGGTTTTTACATCTTCGATACTGGTATTTGTATTGGCAGAATTGATAAGTGCAATATCCCGACCAGCCTTGGCGCTCTCATAGGCTCCCTCAGCTTGCAATACTGCTGCTCGCTCGCCCGAGTTCTCAAACTCGGCAATCACTTGTCCAGCATAAACTTTATCCCCAAGTTTTTTATAAACTTTTGTAAGTCTCCCGCTACTCTCGGCTCGGATAGTCGCCTCACTGACTGATGTAACTTGACCTACAAGTGGTACAGAAGATATTTTGTTAGACAAGTCCGACACACTGGCCAGGGTCACACTTTTGGGTAGTGCATCTTCTGTTTCAACCTCAGCATTTTTTGTAGGCAATATTTTTATCGCGATAATAATAATTAAAATAGAACCAACTACCGCAATCACTCTCTTGTATGGTGGTAGTTCCAAGAACCAGCTGGTAATTTGATTTCCTATGGCTTTGAATAGGAAAATTATTTTTTGTAAGTG
>CAYMOA010000026.1:0-2002 GCA_964391935.1 uncultured Candidatus Saccharibacteria bacterium
TGTAAAATGTTTACATGAAACAACGAAGAGAGGTGTGGGGGAGGTTGAGTAAAGGAACACAAGATTTTGTAATAAACTATTTAAAAAATAATTTGCATTTAAAAGAAGACCGGTTTGAGAATTTTCTCTTTCCTGATTTTGAAAAAACTATTCTCGATGGGCGAGCAATGCTAGGAATGGATAGGGCAGTAGAGAGAATTCTTGCTGCAATAAGAAATCAAGAAAAAATCTGTATTTATGGCGATTATGATTGCGATGGTGTACCCGGAACTGCGCTTGTTCGCGATTTTTTTGAAAAAATAAATTATTCCAGAGTTGTCTACTATATACCACATAGACACACTGAGGGATATGGATTGAACAAAAACGCGATAACAACTTTGGCTGATCAAGGTGTTTCACTTTTGATAACTATAGACTTGGGGACTACAAATATAGAAGAGGTGGACTTTGCAAATGAAAATAATATTGATGTTATTATTACTGACCACCACTTACCAATAGAAATAGAAGATGGACAGATCTTACCAAAAGCTTATGCTATTATAAATAATAAACAGACTAACTGTAACTATGCGAATAAAGACCTTTGTGGGAGTGGAACAGTTTATAAACTTGTTGTTGAGATTTTGAATGCATTAAAATATATTTCTAATAGCTCACCTGAAAAAAAATCATCTCTCCGGGCAGATGAACCAAGTGCCTTATCCCTGCGATCTGACTTTTTTTCAGGTTCGCATTCAAACTTCTATGAAAATTTTAGTTGGAAGGATTTTGAGAAAATGGGTGTGAAGATACCACAAAATGGGTATGAAAAATGGCTGCTTGATTTAGTTGCCATTGCCACTATTGCAGATATGGTACCACTTACTTTTGAAAACAGAACTCTGGCAATCTATGGTTTATTTGTTTTATCAAAAACCAATCGAGCAGGACTCCAAACAGTTTTTAAAAATGCCAAGACTGATCTGCAAAAAGTTAACGAAACGGATATTGCCTTTACTATAGCTCCGAGAATAAATTCTGCATCTCGCATGGCGCATCCAAAAATTGCTTTATCAATGTTTTCGCAAGACTTAAAAGAGGGGATAGACGCAGCCCACGCGTTAGAAGAGTTGAATACTGACAGAAAAGAAACTACAAAAAATATCACCAAGAAAATTTATAAAACATTAGATGAGAGAATTAAAAATTCTCAAAATAAAAAGTTACCCGAAATAGTGGTAATAGGAAGTCATGATTGGAATGCGGGGATTCTAGGAATATTGGCCTCAAAAATTTTAGAGAAATACAATGTGAATGTTTTTTGTTTTGGACAAGATGAAGGTGACGAGAAAAAATTTAAGGGGAGTTGCAGGAGTCGTGGTGATATCCATTTAGTTAAACTTATGACAACTATCAAAGAAAAGTTTTTGCATTTTGGTGGACATGAGTTGGCAGGTGGGTTCTCAATCAGTTTTGAACATTTACATGATTTGGAAAATGCGCTAAATAAAAATATTGAGGAAGCAAGAATTGAAAATTTAGTTGCACAAAAAAAAGAAGAGTCAGTGCTAAATGTTATAAAAATAAATCTGGAAAATATCACACCAGACTTTTTTGAAGGTTTGAAGCTCATTGGACCGTTTGGGGTAGGGAACCCAAAACCAATTTTTCAAATTGAAAATATTTTGAGTACAAAAATAGAAAGATTTGGAAAAAGTAAAGAACATTTGAAATTAAAATTGATAGGTAAAAATCTGCAGGATAGGAATTTTGAAACAGAAGCAATTAAATTTTTTGTAGAAAAAAGTGAAGAAGAAAATATTTTGGAAATATATAAAAATGGAAATTTATTTTTTGAAATTGAGGCGGGTTGGAATTCTCACAACCCAAGACTAAAAATTATTTTGTAAAACTAGAAATGGTATAATACAGAAAATATGAAAATAATTTATTGCGACGGATCGAGTTTAGGAAACCCAGGAAAAGGTGGGTGGGGAGTTGTTGCTATTGATACCGA
>CAYMOA010000026.1:2102-7278 GCA_964391935.1 uncultured Candidatus Saccharibacteria bacterium
CAAAAAAAGGAAGTGGCGAACAAAGAAATTTGGCAAGAAATTTTAAACATAAAAGAACAAATTGATGAGAAAAATATTTTCCTAAAGTGGACCCATGTGTATGGTCATACCGGAGAGTTTTGGAACGAGAGGGTAGATGAGATCGCCAGAACTCTGGCAGCCGGGGAAGATATGGTATTGCGAAAAGCAGAAAATATGGGAGTCATTAAAAATTAGAAAAAATATTTAATACAAAGAGTATGTATAAAATAATTATCGCTTACATTTTAGGAATCATAGTAGAGATAAATTTTGCTACTGACAAATATTTTTTAGTGGCTACATTTTTATTTTTTATACTAAGTTACATATTCTTCCTATTTTATAAAGGACATATAAAAGACACTCGGAATTTTATAAAAGACATTGCCATTCTGACTAGTATTTTCCTAGTGTTTTTGCTTTCTACCCTCTACACCAAACATGAGCTAGGATCTGTTTCATACAAGCATCTAACAAATGACCTTTATGAGACTAGTGGAGTAATAAGTACGGTGAAACAGCAGAATAAAACTAGAGAGCTTGTGATTAAGGTGAGTGAGATAAAAAATTTACAGGATAATTCTCTGCTTACCAACCCTCCGGAATACATATCAGTGCAGGTTTCACCGTTAAACGATTTTGAGATTTTCGATACAGTTAGAATAACCGGAGAAATAAATTTTAAAAATTGGCAAAATTACTATGAGAATAAGCCAATGTTTTTTTCGTACGAGTTTATGAAACTTTCTGACAATAGTTTTTACAATGTTTCCTATCCAAAACATATTGAAAAAAATTTTCATCAGAAGAATATTTATGAAACAGTCATCTACTGGTTTCACACAACAAGTGACAGTTTGAAAAACAAAATCGGAGAGCATATGTCAGAACCATATGCAGCTATTGCCGAGGGTATCAGTGTGGGCGAACAGGACAATTTGCAAAAAGATATAAAAGACATATTTAAAAATTCTGGACTCATACATATTTTAGTTTTGTCCGGGACTAATATAGTATTTATAATTTCCATAGTTTGGTATTTTTTGAAGCGTCTAAAAAACCGATTTTTGAAAATCTCTGGTGCAATTATTTTTTCTTGGGTGTTTATTTTTATGACCGGCTTTACGGCTCCATCTGTTCGCGCCGGAGTTATGTCTACCGCCAATATTTTTGCAGAGTATTTCTCTAAAAATATCGCACCAATTTATTCATTACTGTTCTCACTTTTTATTTTAACTTTAGTGAGTCCACTCAACCTGATTTATAGTGCCTCACTCCACTTGTCATTTTTAGCCTGTTTTGGACTTTTTATAATTAGCCCCAAAATAGAAATTATTCTAAAAAAAGTTTTCGAGATTCGCCACAATTTTTTAACTTTTTTGTTCGCAACTTTTGTAGGAATTTTTGTGACAATCACACCCTACCTGTTAGCTCTGGTTGGCACCACATCAGTATTCGGAACACTGCTCACTTTTTTGGCAGAGCCATTTATCATGCTCACCACCATCTTAAGTTTCTTGATAATTTTGTTTTCATTTATGAGTTCATATTTGGCAGATTTTTTTGGACTATTAAATACACTATCAACAAAAATAATTTTACATCTGGCTGAGTTTGGGGTAAATAATTTACCACAAATTAGTTTTCACATTTCAGAGACCCAGTTAATTATCTATTATTTAATTTTGCTTTTGGTAACTTTCAAAAATGATATAATACAAAAAAATGAGAGTAAATAAATTTGAGAGAGCAAAAATATTTTTTCTATACATAACTATTTTTTTTACCTTTTTGGCAATTTATTTTGCTTTCGACTTGGCTCCGAAAAATAATTTACAAATTTCTTTTTTAGATGTCGGTCAAGGTGACTCAATACTTTTGCAAACTCCACGTGGTGGAAAAATTCTAATCGATGGTGGTCGTGACAAAAAAGTTTTACAAGAACTTGGTCGCACTCTTCCACTACTTTCTAAAAATATTGAACTGGTAATAGCAACCCACGACGATGCTGATCATATTACTGGTTTGCTAGATGTGTTGAAAAAATATCAGGTGAAAGTTTTACTTTATCCACTTCCAAACTCAACGAGTGGGCTCAGTCAGGAACTTATAAAAATCACAAAAGAAAGAAATGTAAAAGTCGTACACGCAATCAAACCGATGATTATAAAAACTGAGGACGGAGTAATTTTAAAAATTCTTTTTCCAGTAAAAAACATGGACTCAGAAATTTCAGTTGGGAGTTATCTAGAAGTTGCGGGTAACGATGCCTCCATAGTTACTCAAATTATTTTCGGAGAAATTAAAATACTTTTAACTGGTGACCTGCCGCAAACCGGCGAAAAGTTTCTAGTAAATAAATATGGTGAGAGTTTAAAAAGTAATATTTTGAAACTGGGTCACCATGGCAGTGACTCATCGTCCAATCCGGAATTTTTACAAATTGTTAAACCAGAGGTTGCTATAGTCTCGGCTGGGAAAAATAATTCTTTCGGTCATCCACACAGATCAGTGGTTGAGTTGGTAGAAAAGTTTGGAATTAAAATTCTCCGTACTGATGAGTTGGGTACAATAAATTTATTTACAAACGGACTCAACTTTTGGCGGAATGAATAATTTTGATATAATAAAAAAATGGAAACTAACGAAAATATTGAGACCAGAAGAGTAAAACTCGCTGCCCTAGAAAGAATTAGGGCAATTATTAAAAATAAGTACTCAGAACTTAGTAGTTCTGGAAATCCAAATTTTATAAATTTAAAAAACACTTTCTCTGAAAAATTTCAAGACAATTTTGATAGGTGGTATGGAAACATAGGCTTCGGAATATCACTAATAATGCAAATAGATACTAGTAATAAAACTCACAGACAAATTAATCTTGAGAAAATAAACTGGCTTTTAGAAAATTTAGGTTTTGAGAATGGTGTGAGTAACATTTTATTAGCTGATGATTTTGAAACTCTTATGAAATAAATAAACAAAAACTCTTGGGTGACCAAGAGCTTTTTTTGTTTAAAAATACTTTTTATTTAACCCAACCTAGATATTTGCTAGCTTTAGGTGTTTGCCGGCTTTTTTACAACCAGTACACATCTTTACACGAGGACCTCCTGGGATCTGAGCCCATTGCAAGTTTGGGTAACGACGAACAGAACCAACCGGCTGGAACTTTGTAGCACGAGTTCGGTTAGAGTAACGTCCTCCTACTAGGGATTTTTTTGTACATGTTAGACAGATATTTGACATAGAATTTTCTTTTTTGTGTTACAATATTAACATAAAAAAACCAAAAAAACAAGACATATGCAACCAGAAATATTCTTTCAGATAATTATCATTGTTTACTCTATTATCCTCCACGAAATAGCCCATGGTTATGCTGCCTTTTTGTTTGGTGACAAAACAGCCTACTATCAAAATAGACTAACCCTCAACCCCGTACCTCATGTGGATGTAGTAGGAAGTATTATAGTACCCGCCATGCTGATACTCACTGGCTCGAGCATACTCGCTGGCTGGGCAAAACCTGTTCCTGTATCTGAACACAACTTGAACCCGTACAAACTCGGAAGTTTTTGTGTGGCTTTTGCAGGTGTTTTTGTAAATTTACTTTTATGTTTGGTTTTTGCTCTTTTTGGTTACTTGGTTGCTGATATGAGTTTCAAAGCTTTGTGTGCAACAATCGCAGTTACCAACCTGGGTCTCGCTATTTTTAACCTGATCCCTGTGCCACCAGCAGACGGGTATAGGATATTATCTGTATTTTTAAATTGGGATGTAAAAAGAAAAGTAGAAAACTTTATCAATCAAAACTTTTTCTTGACTATAGTTGTGGCTATTTTAATAGCAACACAAATTTTCCAATTCATCTTTCCATTCTTTTATAGAATAGTTCTAAACTTTATTTACTAAACATAATTCAATAACCAAATACCCCGCGACGCGGGGTATCAGTGTAAAAAAAACTTCATTATTAAATAATTTCTTTACCTTTGTTTAAAATATCTTTTACCTTTTCAACCAGGTCGTCTCCATCATAATCACTTTTTCGTAAATACATAGTAGCCCCTCCTTTTAATGCTTTGGTAATATCTGAGTCCTCGGACAAATTACTCCATACAACTATCGGTACATTTTTTAAAACTGAGCTTTCAAAATTATCTTTCAGAGAACTGAGCACAGAAAAACCATCCATCTCGGGAAGCATCAGGTCTAAAAGGACTATGTCTGGTTTCTCTTCGTTAAACTTTGTTAGGAAATCTAAACCGGTTTCTGACGTCACAACTTGGAAACCAGCAACTTCAAAACGCAAGCGATATATTTCTAACAAATCTTTGTTATCTTCCACTATAAATATTTTTGGCATTTTAGTATTTTGCATATATACTCGCAAGTAAAGCACAAATTCTTTTTAAAGAAAAGCAATGAAAAGTTTACACAGCAATATTGTATTAAAAGTTCTATTATATATATTGTGTTTTCTAATTTTGATAATGTTTATTTTCTCTTATCTAATAGAGAAAAAAGCAGAGGAAAGTATCCCTGAGTCCATAAACTTTATCCGTGATACTAAGTTCAAAAGTTTAAATAAAGATAATTTGGCGACTGCTTTTGAGTTTACAGATAAGAACTATACCAGTTATATATTGGATGAAGATGGAAAAATGTTTTTCCCAAACAATTATTTCCCAAATGTAGAAATACAAAATCTGTGTAAAAATACTACCGACTCTGCCAATCAGAAATTCGTTATTGATGGTTTACCAAAATATGTCTCTATCAGGAAAAATGGTCCGCTTTGCTTGGTTGTAGAGGCAAATACAAATTTTGCAGGTACTCTTGGCATATACGTGCGCAATTCTTTTTATATATTCCTACCTATTTATTCACTTATAATATTTTTTTTCTTGTGGAGATCATTTAAAAAAATCCAAAAACCTATAAAGGAAATTTCTGAAAATACTGAGAATGCCCTCATTTCTAAATGGGGGGGAATGCAAAAAATAAGTACAAATATTACTGAGCTAGAAAATCTGGGTAAATACTCAGAGTATTTAATTGAGATCCTCAAACAAAAAAGTACAGGTCAGAACTCTGATAAAATATCGGAAATTAAAAATTACCAAAATAAGTTCCTTAGTCAAAAGTTAGA
>CAYMOA010000026.1:7378-8803 GCA_964391935.1 uncultured Candidatus Saccharibacteria bacterium
TCTACACTTTTAGCAGAGGGCAAGTTGGGAGATCTTAATGATAAACAAAAAGAATATATAAATAAAATTAACCAAGAAACTGGTCAACTATTAGAGTTGGCCAATGACATGTTAGATATTCAAAAATTCGAATCAGGAAAAATAGAGTTGAAGTTTGAAAAAACCAATATTGCTGATTTTGTTAAAAAAATAGTTGATGGCAATGTTGACCTATACGCTAAAAAAAGCCTCAACCTAACTTTTGAAAACAACTTAAAAGACGTGACTACAAATATTGATTTAAAATATTTTACAAGAGTGATAACCAATTTATTGAGTAATGCTTATAAATACAGTGAAAAAGGGGAAGTAAAAGTTTTTTTGGTCAACCCTGATGAAAGTCATATAGTCATTGCAGTAAAAGATACTGGCGTAGGTATAAAAGAGGAATCACTGACTCATTTATTTGAAAGATTCTACCAGGCCGACGGAGTACTACAAAGAAAACAAGAAGGCTCAGGACTGGGACTTTCTATTGTAAAAAGAGTTGTTGAGTCACACAACGGCTATGTGTGGGCAGAAAGTAAGCTTGGGGTTGGATCAACTTTTTACGTAGCTATCCCAATAACAAACTAAGATGCAAGATTTTATTAACATATCAATATCTATTTATAATTGGTTAACCTATGGATTCCCTTACTTATTTTTTCCTTTTGGTGAGACCTATTACCTAAACATAATGTCAAACCAACTCACTCATGTTCCATACTATATTATTGCTTATTTTGTATTATGTAGAATAGTTCTGCATGCATTAGCTGGGATTTTAATTATTTATCTACTTCATTTACTGTATAAAAAACATAGGTTATTGGAATTAACATCCCTAGTATTCATAGAAACATATATTCTTTTCCAAGAAATATATCTCCATCCACATATGCTAGCTCAACCGATAGAAAAAAGTATCCTAGACATAATTGTCTGGAATATACCCATATTCCTACACCTTCACTTAAAGCATTTTATAAAAAGAAGAAGTTATGGTAGAATGTGATCTAATTCGGGGTGTAGTATAGTGGTAGTATACATGCTTTGGGAGCATGAAGTCTGAGTTCGATTCTCAGCACCCCGACTAAAATTTAAATCTTTCCGCAAAGATTTTATCCATCAATTCTTTTTGTGCTTTAAACCTTGCATCCATTTCTAATCTAACTTTATTCATATCATTTTTCATTTTAATATTTCTAGCCTCTGCCTCAGCTTTGTTCAAATATTTTTTTGAAGTATTACAAACTCCATTAACACATTTTGTATTTACTGTTACTCCAAAATTCTCTTTTGGATTCCAAGATGTTTTTATATTATTTACCCAACTCCAAAATCCTGAGTCCATAATTTCAATTCTACTACTCTGTGCACTGGCAGAACTAAGTACCAAAAACA
>CAYMOA010000027.1:0-2366 GCA_964391935.1 uncultured Candidatus Saccharibacteria bacterium
AAATGGTATCTAGCCTCTCGAACAAAATATACAAAACAAATGCAAGAGATTGCTAAAGTTTTGATTGCTAATGGACAAGAGATTTCTTCTACTTGGATCTACATTGAGGAACAGTTAAAACCATTCTTAGAAAACTTCCAAAGGGTGCAAGATATCTCGGTAGAAAATGTAAAGCAACTGTTGCAAACCGATGTTTTTGTTTTATTTAATGACCTTGAGGGTGTAGATATTTTTATCGAGCTCGGAGTAGTTCTCGGGATGAAAGAGACTGGTAAAGATGTGAGAATATATGTGATAGGTGATTATGACAAAACTTCTTTTACCCAGCTACATCCTTCAATAACTCATGTTAAAAATCTACAAGAAGTATATGATGCAGAAAGAATTGTTCAGTAATTAAATTTTTTTAAACACGGCTTGTGGGATATGGAGAATTTCAAAAATGTGGGGTTAATTGTTGGTTCTATTGCTTTTTTATCCCTAGCAGCCTACTTTTTATCTAGAAATGTGGTAAAAAAACCACTCGATATAAATGAGATATTGCCTAAAAAAGTTTTGGACAGACTCGCTACAACTACAAATGTTTCAAGTTCAACAGAAAATGTCGCGACTACAACTTCTACAACAACAGATGCGGCTTTAGAAGAGTGCGAGCAATTTACCGGAGAAGAGAAGTTTTATTGTGAATATCAGATTAGGCAAAAACTAGGTGAATAAAAAAGTGGTATAATATCCTAATGGAAATTAAGATTTTAACAAATAAAGTTGAAGCAAATGATTTAAAGGATTTTGCTGCAGGTTGGTACCCAGATTTTTTGAAAGGGTGTGTGGATTTGGAAAACAGAAGGGTTGCAGTGGGTGGAGATTATCATATTGAGTCTGCCCAGGTTTTAGTTGGTGAGGGTGGAAAAGGGGGCAATATTTGGGGTTTTAATATTAGATATTTAGAAAATGAAAATATTATTGAATTTGATTCGATGGTTAATATAAAACCAAAAATAAATAATGAGAGAATTGTGTCTGATGTGGTTTTGAAAAATGAAATTGAAAAACTAATTTTAGAATTTATAAAATTATAATATGCAAAAAAATATTTTATTCTACCAAGCAAATTTTGATCCTGAAATAAACCGTCTTCTAGCTGCGTTGGAAAAAAAAGATGAAAAGTACACGCAAATCTTTAAAGATAAAAGTTTGAAAATTGTCCAAGAAATTTTAAACCTATCAATCAAAAATGCAGAGAAAGAGGAATGGTCGACTATTTTTAATTTGATAACAGATATAGATTTTACTAATGCAGAAGAAAGAAGAATCCTGAGTACATATGGTGTACCTTTTTCAAATAAATTCATGAGCCAAAATATTTTAAGTTTATAAATTTATAATGTAAATATGAAACCATACAGATTTAGTCCAATTAAAAGTGAAAATGATTTGATAGAAGCAATTAAATATGTGCATGTTCAAGCTCATAAACTTTGTAAAAATACTTTTGGAAAATATTTAGAGAAAACACAAAACTTGCAATCTTTTGTCATTATGATGAAGAATTTAATTTTCTAAAGAATTTGCAAACAGAAATTTGTGATATGGGAGATTCAAAGTATGGCAAATATTTTAAATTAAAAACACCGATTATTTTTGAGGGAATCGATGACATACCTGAGACTACCTATACACATATTTATATTCGTAAACCAGACCCATATCGTTCACAAGTTGGTGATATTGATTTTCAGTTAGAAAAGTCAGAATATGAAAATTTGAGAAGTGATTTGAAAGCCGGGAAGATAATAAAAGGAGCTAGGGTTTTTCCAGTCGAAGAGCAAAACATGATTGAACTATCTGATCCTGATGTTGATGTCTTGTCCTACGTGGTTATGGATTAATTTTTCAAAAAACTTTATAATATAGAATATGAAAAAGTTTACAGAAGAGATAAATAAATATTTGCATGAAGAGAGGATTGGAGTTTTGGCAGTTGAGATGTTGGATGGTTCACCACATGCAGCAACAGTACATTTTTCTTTCAACGAAAAAGAAAATATCTTTAATTTTGAAACATATAAAGAGTACAGGAAAGCCGAAGCAATTTTAAATAAAGAAAAAGTCAGAGCTTCGTTTGTGGTTGGTGTAAATGAGGAGAAGATGAAAACATTGCAGATGGATGGAGTTGTAAAACTTTTAGTAGGTGAGGATTTTAAAAATTTTGAAGAAAACTATTTTACGAAATTCCCAAACAAGTTAGAAAAATACAAAGTAGGCGGTTTTGTTTGTTTTTCTTTCACGCCAACCTGGTGGCGCTTTACAGACTGGACTGGTCCAAACGGAAAGGTAATTATAAACTCAGAAAATTAATATGAAAA
>CAYMOA010000027.1:2466-3733 GCA_964391935.1 uncultured Candidatus Saccharibacteria bacterium
TATGAAAAAGAAGATAATTTTTGTACATGGGATGGGGGTAAAAAAAGATGCGAGAGGACTTTTTACTGACATACAAAAGACAATTAATTTGGAGTGTGTTTTTACTGATTTAAATAAAATTGAAAAAGATAATGATGGAAATGAAAAATTAATTTTAAACCCACTTTCTACACAAGCAAGTATTTTAGAAAAAGTTTTTAAAAAAGAAATAGAAGAAAATAATATTGAAGTGCAAAACATTTTAATTTGTCACTCACAAGGTTGCGTAGTAGGTAGTATTGGAAATTTAGAAAAAATAGAAAAAGTAATTTTCTTGGCGCCACCTACGAACAATGATATTAATAAAACTTTTGAAAGGTTTGCTACAAGACCTGGTTCAGTTATGGATCTAGGTGGTGAGTCAGTGGTTATGAGAAGTGATGGGAGTAAAACAATTATCCCTGCGACGTATTGGTCTGATAGAAAAGAAATGAATTATTTGGAAATGTATAAAAATTTGTCTGATAGGCTAGGAAGTGAAAATTTAAAAATCATTTTAGCAAACCAAGACGAGATAGTTTCCAATGAAGGGAAAGAGTTTTTAAAAACTATCGGTGAGGTTTTTGCAATAGATGGCAATCATAATTTTGAGGGAGAAAGTCGGGAATTTTTATTAGAAAAAATAAAAGAGATTATTTAATTTCATGATAAAATATTAATATGCAAAAAGAAATCATAAAAGAAAAATTAGAAATGTTTAAAAAAGTGATTGAAAATTGTCCTGAATTGGTTTATTTTGGAGAAAAAGTTTTAAGAGAAAAATCTACAGATACTGATTTAAAAGAAGGTTTAGAAATTGCTGAGAAATTAAAAAAAGTTTTGCTCGGTTATCGAGAGGCAACTGGTCTGGGGCGCGCTGTTGCCGCACCACAAATTGGTATTTCTAAAAAAGTGGTAGTGTCCTATGTAGAGGATAAATTTGAAACATACATAAATCCAAAAATTCTTGAAAGATCAGAATCAAAAAACTTTCTCCGTGAATTGTGTATGAGCTCGACAGTTATGTGTGGTGATGTAAAAAGAAGTGAAAAAACAAAAATGGAGTGGACTGACGAGAATGGTGTAAAACAAGAGAAAGAATTTGATGGATTTATGGCACGACTTTTGCAGCATGAGTATGATCATTTGGAAGGAATTGTAAATTTGGATATTTGTGAAAGAGGTAGTATTGAGTTTGTGGTAACAGATCTAAAACTCGAAAAATTAAGGAAAGAACATGAGTAGTTTA
>CAYMOA010000027.1:3833-5293 GCA_964391935.1 uncultured Candidatus Saccharibacteria bacterium
TCCGTCAAGTGCTTTCCATTTGGGGGATTTTCTAGTAAAATATAAGGGTTACAAATTTATCTTAAGATAGTAATAAATTCTATGACAGAACAACAAAAAAAATGGGGCGGGCGGGCACTAGCAATTTTGCCATTATTAATAGGTGCTTGGTTTATTGTGTTTTCACAAAAAGAAATTTATTCGACTCTGGAACAATTAGTTCCAGAAAATTATAGAAGTGCTTATGCATCTTCTACTATTCCTAGTGAGCAGATGTTAAAAGATTATCCATTTCGTCTTGGGCTCGACCTCTCAAGTGGAGTGCGTCTAACTTATATTGCAGACACTTCCAAAGTTCCTCAATCAGAGGTGAACGACTCACTGAGTGTTTTGCGTGATGTGATCGAGCGACGTGTGAATGCCTACGGAGTAACAGAACCTGTAGTACAAATAGAGTCAAGTTATCTCAGTAAAGAAAATAAAATGTTGGTTGAGCTCCCTGGCTTAACCAATGTTGATCAAGCTCTACAACTTATCGGTCAAACTCCAACTTTAGAATTCGTTCTCGAAAGAGACGCATCTTCTACTGAGGCTTTGATGATTCGTGCGGCCAAAGAAAAGTATCAAGCAGATCTAAAAGCTGGTAAAACTCCAGAAATTAACCCACTACTTTTCCAAGATGAAAATTTTAAACCAATTGGACTTGATGGAAGATATTTAAAAAATGCTCAACTAGTTTTTGATGGAACAACAGGTAAACCTCAAGTTTCTATCGAGTGGGATGAAACAGGAAAGAATTTATTCGCAACTTCAACTTCTAATAATATTGGTAAGAGAATAGGTATTATCCTAGATGGAACTATGATCTCTGCTCCGACAATTCAATCAGCAATTACAGATGGAAAAGCGGTGATCACAGGGATAGGTGATACAAAAGAAGCAAAGCTTCTGGCAACTCGTTTAAAAACTGGTGCACTTCCTGTGCCTATTACTATTGCAGGTAGTGAAGTTATCCAACCACTTCTTGGTGAAAAAGCCTTGAACGCGGGTATACTAGCCTCACTTTATGGTTTCTTGGCAATTGTGATTTTAATGATTCTTTGGTATCGAGTACCAGGAATATTTGGAGTGATTTCTCTGGTTACTTATGCGATTGTGGTTCTCTCAATATTTAAACTACTTCCCGTAACTTTATCAGCGGCGGCGATCGCAGGGTTTATTATTTCTATGGGGCTCGCGATTGATGGAAATATTCTTATTTTCGAAAGATTAAAAGAAGAACTTAATAAAGGTAAAAATCTAAAAGAAGCATTAGAAGAAGGGTTTGACCGAGCGTGGACATCTGTTCGAGACTCGCACACTGCGTCCATTATTGTGTCTGTGATACTTTACTTTATCGGTACTAGTGTAGTAAAAGGTTTTGCACTTACACTATTTATCGGAGTTGTAGTATCTCTCTTTACCAACGTTTTTGTAACACG
>CAYMOA010000027.1:5393-8542 GCA_964391935.1 uncultured Candidatus Saccharibacteria bacterium
AAAAATCAAAATTATTTTCTCGCAGTATCACTTATTATTGTTGTAGCTTCTATTCTTTCTGTTCTCATGTACGGTTTACAAAAGAGTATCGACTTCACCGGCGGTGCCAAAGTTGCTTTCTCATATGCAACCACAACTTCTGTAACTGATGATCAAATAAAAAGTTCTCTAGCTACGGATTTTGGAGAAGTTAAATTAAATAATCTTTCAAATAATTCCTACGAAGTTTCTCTCCGTGATTTAAAAGAGACTGATTATCCAAAACTTACTCAAGCACTGAACTCAGTTTCCGCTGGTGCAGTTGCCAATGTATCTTCGTTTACTATGACTGGTCCGATCGTAAGTGGGGAAATTATCAATAGTGCTATCTGGGGAGTTATCCTGGTTGTACTCGCTATAATTTTATTTATTTGGTTTTCATTCCGATCTGTTTCTTATCCAGTTGCCTCATATAAATATGGTTTGATTACCATCACAACTTTAGTTCACGACATAATCATCCCGACTGGAGTTTTTGCTCTTCTCGGTCACTGGTATGGAGTTCAGATAGATGCACTTTTTATTGTTGCTATTCTCACGGTTATCGGTATCTCTATCTCAGATACAATTGTAGTATTTGACAGAATAAGAGAAAATCTAAAGAAGGCTACTAAAAATGCCTCATTTGAAAGTGTGGTTGGAAATAGTTTAAATGAGACTTTGGTTCGTTCTGTTGCGACATCTGCAGCTGTTATCATTGTTCTACTTTGTCTAGTATTCTTTGGTCCTGAGTCTACAAAATATTTTTCACTAACTCTTACAATTGGTATGTTTGTGGGAACATATTCTTCTATTTTCGTAGCTTCACCACTTCTTGTTTTAGCTGCAAAATACTGGCGAGCAAAATAGTCCATGCAACAATTAATTGATATAAGTAGACAAACAAAGATTGTTGCAACTATAGGTAAAGCTTCTGATAGGGAAGAGATAATCACAGAACTTATTGAGAGCGGTTTAAATATGGCGAGGATGAACATGAGCCATGGTGATCACCAGGAACATGGGAATAAAATAAATATTGTTAGAAAAGTTGCTGAAAAGTTGGGAGCTAAAATTTCTGTTCTAGTAGACTTGGCTGGACCGAAAATCCGTATTGGAGACTTTGACACCGAGACAGTGACTTTGGTTTCTGGAAATAAAATTATTTTAACTACTGAAAAAATAGTTGGGAATATTGATCGTGTACATGTAAATTATGAAAAACTTCCACAAGAATTAAAAAAGGGGAATATTATTTTCTTAAATGATGGGAAAAATAAATTAGAGGTAGAAGAAATTAAAGGAACAGAAATAATTTGTAAAATTATTGTAGGCGGTGAAGTGCGAGGTCGCCGAGGAGTAAATCTTCCAGGAGCCTACTTGTCTATTTCTGCAATCACGGAAAAAGACAAGATAGATGCAAAGTTTGCAATAGAACAAAAAGCAGAATATATCGGGGTGTCTTTTGTGCGTACCAGAAAAGATATTTTAGATTTAAAAGAAGTTTTAAGTCAACTCACAACTCAAGAAAAATTCCCGAGAATAATTGCAAAAATAGAAACGCAAGAAGCGATAGAGAATTATGAGGAAATATTAGGAGAGGTGGATGGGATAATGGTTGCTCGTGGCGACTTAGCTGTGGAGGTACCAAAAGAAATGGTTCCTATTTATCAAAAAATGATGATAAAAAAAGCCAACCAAGCCGGGAAACTTGTTATCACCGCCACTCAGATGTTGTCTTCAATGGTAATCTCACCAGTACCTACTCGTGCCGAAGTTTCTGATGTGGCCAATGCTATTTTTGATGGTACAGATGCAGTGATGTTGTCAGAGGAGACTGCGGTAGGAAATTTTCCAGTCCTCGCGGTACAAACCATGCGAGATATAGCAGTGGTAACTGACAGAGAAAACTTTGACCGACATGAGTATTCCCATCTTGATTTACATAAAGACTCGTTAAAAAAACAAGCTGTAGAGCTAGCTAAAATGGTAAATGCCAAAGCGATTATTTCTCTAACCGAGACAGGTTCTACCGCTTTTAAAATTTCTCGTTTTAAAAATAATATTCCTATTATCGCGATTATTGATAAACCCGATATTGCTAACTATTTGAGTTTGGCTCACGGGGTTTCGGTTTTGGTTGAGAAAACTTTAAAAGATATTCCAGAGCTACGGGAAAAAATAAAAGAACTCGCAGAGCAATATGCTTTTGCAAAAGAGGGTGACAGATTGGTTGTAGTTTCTGGGCTAACTTTTGGGACACCTGGCGCAGCCAATATGATGTTTATAGAAGAAATCTAATATATTTTCCCGAAAGAATTTTCAAAATCTTTTACCGATATTTCTTTTCTGCTTTCTGGTAAAACTTTTAAAATTCCGTCTCTATTCATTTCTGTTATTTTCACCCGAATGGGGCTAGATCCCCTCCTGCCTGAGGAGGGGCCAGGGGTGGTGGGAGTATAAAAAAAGTATATTCTTTTATCAAAAGCTTTGTATTTTTTAAAAATTAATTCTAAATCTTTTTTTTCTAAATCAAGGGTTACATCAAAATCTTCTTTACTAAACTTCCCACAACTTGTCGCATCTTGTTCTATTTGAGCTACTCCTCCCCTGTTTATAGGGGAGGTTGGGTGGGGTACTAATAAAGAGGAGGAAAAAAAATTGTCTAAAAACCCAGGAAATATTTCCATTGCTCTTCTATTCATTCTTCCTCTTAGTTCACCTGCAGTTTCTGTTTCTAAAATATCCATCTTCTCTTGAAATAAAATATTTCCAGCATCTAGTTTATAAACCATTTGTTGGAAAGTTATTCCTGTTTCTTTGTCGCCATTTAAAATAGCTGACTCAACAGGACTTGCACCACGATATTTTGGTAATAGGGAATAATGCAAATTAATTGTTCCATGTTTTGGTAGATTAATTATTTTTTCTGGGATGATTTTGCCATAGGCAATAACAATAAATAAATCAAAATCTTGTAAATCATTTTCAATATCAGAAAGTTTTTTTGGTTGTAGATATTTTATATTATTTTTTTCTGCAAATATTTTTGGTCCCGGACTTTTCATGAATTGACCTCGTCCAACTGGTTTATCTTCGCCGGTCACAATAAGTGAAATATCTAAACCAAT
>CAYMOA010000028.1:0-7422 GCA_964391935.1 uncultured Candidatus Saccharibacteria bacterium
AATTATCTCCATTAGTTGATTTAGAATTTAAAAAACTAAATATATAGTCTTTGGTAGTCGTTTTACCGATATTTCCCGTGACCGCTATTATGATCGGGTTATGTTTGGCTAGAGTGCGACGAGAAAGATTGCTCAGCATATTTACTACCCTAGTTCTTAAAAACTTTTTCATATTTGAGAGATATTATATCACACTAGGAAGACTCCTAAAGCAAGCCAAATCTTTAGTTTTTATAATACATAAATGCTCGCTGAGTAGAATTTTGAGTGTCCGCATGTCCAAGAATATGTCTTACACCATTAACAATCAATTCGTAGCTATCATACATGCCAGTATCCATGTAAACTAATTCTGATGCACAATTAACTATTTCACTAGCACCACATTTAAGTGCTATTTTAACTAACTTATCTGTAGACATACCTTTATTATATGAAGTAATGATTCCAAAGGAACCATCTTTCATTTTTAAAAATAATCTTCTAGAGTCATTTCCATCAAGTAATGGTTTACCAATCTGTTGTCCCCCACTAGCAAGTAACATGTTTGTGACTGCCGACAAATTATTCTCAAACATAATTTTATCTAACAAAAGTTTGTGAGCTAATCTTTTAGTCGGTAAAAGTATTCCTCCTTCAACTTTTTCAAGATATTCTTTAGGAATATTAATTCCCAACTTTTCAAAATCAATTAAATTCATCCCTCTTTTATTCATAATGATGACTTGGCCTTCTTTATTTGTAACAACTAACCCATCACGTCCATCTGTTTTAATGTGACTTCCAACTTGCTTTCCTTCTTTATACGCAAAATCTAAAACAAGTCTAGCACCTCCTGAAAAAGCAATGGGTGCAGAACCAATATATCTACCCCCCAATTCCGAAATTATTCTTTTAGTATCAACCACCCCTGTTTCACTTACTTCCAATCTAAAGCCAACCTTTTGATTATCAAATCTAACCAGTACTGCTTCTGCGTTTTCTTTGGTACACACATCTTGTGTGCATACAAATTCTACTTTTACTCCATCTTTCATTGAATGTTCCCCGAATTGTGTCTTTGAAATCTTATCTATGTAAACTTCGTTATTGCCAATAAGATCATTAGCTACCTTGGCCGCTACTTGCCCTAAAGTCATTTGACCTCCTGCAATTCTGTTTACTGCCTTAGCGGCTTTATTTGGATCATTTTGAAAAACGAATTTTCTATCTGTCAGTGGTTGTAAAAATTCAGATATTTGCAGATTTTTATCTGCTTTTACTGAATCCTCTAATTGTGTAAAAGCATACTGTATTATTAACCTATAAGATTCTTTTGCATCACCTGTAATTGCAGAAGATTCTATAAAATCATACCATTCAATTATAAATTTTCTTAATGACTCACCGTCAGGATTCTTACTAAGATAGTTGTCTGCTAAAGTGTTTAAAAACTTGTTTCCTGTATCTCTACTTCCTCTGTTTAATAAATCGCGAATTTTTTCGATATTCCCAACTTTTATATTTTCAATGCCTAAGGAGTCAACTTGAATAAATTCAAATATTTTACTTGTAAGCGTTTTAATCGAATTCATAACCTCCCATGGTTCAGCAATATCTTGGGCAACTTTCTGTTGCAAATTCGTTAGTCTACTATATATTTCTAGTGTTGTGTTTAAATCTTTAATTTGATCTATAAAATTTCGATCTAGACTAAAGTTAAAATAATCATTTTTTTCTAACCAAGGACTTATTGTAAAGAAAATTTCAAGCTTACGTATATCATCAAGATTAGCAATCTTATAGTCTGTCCTATACCTTTTACCATTATTCTTTTCTGGTTCAAAACCCCATCTAGTAAGGAGTATGTCCACCGCTTCTTTATTTTTAATAAGAGCTCTTGCAAGAACTATTCTAGCAAACATTGGGTCAACAACATTTCCTATATTACTAATTTCGTCTACAATTTCAACCAATTTTCCACTATTAATTTTTCCATGTACGTAACTATCAAACTCTGAATAATCAAGCGTTTCTAACATTCTCGACCATATAACTGAATCAATATTTGCAGATAAAAATCGATAAATATCTAAATATGCACCTACTTCCTTTAAATCAAGAACTTGCAGACTTTTGTATCTAGACCATACAGAATCCCATCTTAAAAATAATTGTTGATTTTCCCATGTATTCGTTGGAACTACACTTCTTGTAGAGTCATACTTCCGACCCAAAATGTTCCACCAAGCGTTACCGCTTTTCTCTATTTTATCTTTGTCCATAAAATAATTTGCCTTAGCTCTCGCATTTTGCTCATCCATTTTTAAGCTATCCATTTTTATTGATAAATCAACTATTTTCCTAATTGGATATTTCTTATCTAACATATACTCATAATATTTTGGTTTAATTGCATGCTTTAGTTCTTTATAAATACCAGTCAAAATGTATTTATGACCACTTTTAAGTAAGTCTAACAAATGCGGCAAATTTGCCACACTGACTTTATATCTAGGTGTGTCTTTATGAAAACTATCTTCTAAGTAAAAAGAAATATCTATAATTGCATCAAAGAGCGAGTGATCGTTTTGTATCATTTCCAAAAATTCTTTTTCTAAACTTGTCCCCTTAAATTTTGATAAATCTGCAGAATAAATTTTATCCTTAATCCCTGTTAATTTAAATATGACATAACTTATTGATTTGTTTTGGTTAAGAATTTGTAAAAGTTGTACAGCTTTAAACGGATCTCTTTCCGCAGTTTCTTCTAGTTTGTTTTCTAACCAATCAGATATCCAGTTTGTATCTATATGTTTTGCCCACAAGTTGACTAAAGAAAAACTTAAACTGTCGTCTTTAAAGGATTTTATAAATAATTTAAATTGTTCTCCAGTTTTTTTCTTGTCATTATTAAAGACAATGGATTCTTCAATTTTTCTTATCCAGTCTAGATAGATAACCTTTTCTTCATCTGAAAGATTATTGATATTCTCCAATAATAAGTTTATGGTTTCTTGAATAATAAGTCCTTCATAGTCTGTTTTAGAAATAAGACCAGAATTAAGATATGACCTAGCCATTTTATCCAAATTATTAACTCCTGTCATACTTATTTTTTTGAAACTTGAGTTAAAAGTTTGCAGCGTATTGTCAGCAGACATAAAACTATTTCCATCGCTTGTCATTGCTGCTCTTACAAAAACTTTTAAACCTTCTTTGTAAACTTTTTTATAAAACTCAAAACCAGGTTTGTTTTTAATATTTGTAAATTCTAAGGTTTGTGTATGCAAATGCTGGAAAAATTCTTTAAAATCCGCAAAGCTCATCTCATCTTTGGTAGATTTCCAAGAGTCAGACATGTTCGCCCACCTTTTTTTAATAACTTGTAATTTAAACTCTTCCGGTTCTTTACCTTCACTTATTATTTTAATTACTTCTGAAGACACCTGGATCATTGCCATGTTACTACTTTTCAAATACTCTTCTTTCAAGTTTTCTGTAAATATTTTCTTTTCCTCTTCATTCATTGCAGGATAGACAAATTTTAAAATATTACTTAAAAAATTCGGAGCAAAAGCTTCAGATTCCAATAAATTTTTTAAAAATTTATTCAACCTTTCAAAAAGTAAATTACGTACTTCAGAGTTTTTCAACCTTTCTGGGTTTAAAATAGTTTGATAAAGACTTTGATCATTGGGATTTTGAAACACATGACCGAAAAGTATGCCAGGATACCCCAAATCTTTCTCGATAAATATTTTTAAAAAATTTTCACCATTCCCATAAAGTTCTTCTAATTTTTTGTAGTCCTCACTTGCCCAATAGTACCAATGCTTATACTTAAAACTATAGGGATTATATGTAACATCGAAGTCAGATACATAGTATTCTATATATCTTTTCTTAAACCAGTCATCTTTTTCTTTTTTGTCTATTACATCTTTATAAAAATCCACAAATGCCTCTACATAGGCACGATCCTTTCTTTTTTTTTCTGACCATATTTTAAAATGTTCAAAGATCTTTTCTGTTTCAGATTTCTTTTTTTCTAACGGCTTAACTATTGAAGTTGGTTCTGTTCTAATTTGAGCATTTACTGGTAAGGGTGCGACCCCATTTAAAAAGGCAGCGAGGGCTCCTGTAGCTGCAGTGGAAGCTTTAAAAATTTTTTTTGGTTTTCTTTTTTCTTCAAAATTCACAAATCAAGTTTATCACGTTTATTAAAACAAAAAGCACATTTTTCTTAATAAACATGCCCTGAGATCAAAATTCTCAATTTTACTTATAATCTTATTCTTAAATTTTAATGGACAAGGGTTGTAAAGAATGGGAGGTTTATGATATAATAATCTTTACAACTATGGGCACTTAGCTTAGTTGGCAAAAGAAACAGTCGCCTCGGCGCTCTAGCCAAATTCAGCAATAGAAAAACCATGGTGTAAAAATAATATTGGGCCCTTAGCTTAGTTGGTAGAGCGCCTCATTTGCACTGAGGAGGTCAACGGTTCGAATCCGTTAGGGTCCACCAAGAAGAAAACTGCGTTTAGCAGTTTTTTTACTTGGTGGTGCCGGAGCGATGTTTTTGTTTGAGCGAAGCGAAAGGCAAAAACCGTGAGGCCGGTGTTGAAAGATTTTTTAGTCAGAAAAAATACTTGAAACCACAAAAAATAAAATACATTGCAATCCAAAATCTTACTGTTATACTATCACCTAATCATGAACAAAAAACCTTTTAAAGTACCAAACAAACCCGCAAATTTTAATATACCCAAGTCACCAAACAGACCTAAAAATAATAAGAATACTATTTTTTCGGGTGCAAACCATGGTACACCTTCAAGTGCCGAACTTAGAAAATATAAAGAGCTATTAGATAAATGGGGTCCTGATGAAATGAAGGAAAAAAAGTAAAATTAATTTTGTAGTTTCCCTATTACCATCTTTTGTGCCAAAACTTTTACTGCCGACTTCATATGTTCACGAACTCCTTTAAAATATCCTGTGGCATCTTTACCACAACCTTGTAGGATAGCCTCCCCACCTGGATGTTTATCTACAAAAGCTGTAACATCTAAAACATCTTGGTCAATAACCAACCAACAGTCAGTAGCCTGGTTATGCATCGCAACTTCTTCTAAAGAAATATTTTTAGTAGAAGCATTTGGGTCTTGTTGTACAGTGTTTGAAAAATTTTCTAAACTGGACTTTTCATTTGCCTCATAATAAAAGAAAACACCTCCAGCAATAACCAATATCGCAACGACAACAATAATGACTTTAATTATGTTTTTCATATTTTTGATTTTACTTTTTTATCTTACGCACAAGAGTATAACTTAATTTCAAACAAATGCTTTTACAATATCAAAATAAGTTACAAAAATCATAAGTACCAAAAGAGCTAAAAATCCTAAACCATGGAAAAGTTGTTCTGTAGTGGCTTTGGTTTTCTTACCACGTAGAGCTTCGAACATCACAAAAGCAATTCTTCCCCCATCAAGAGCTGGGATAGGTAAAATATTAAACACTGCGAGTGAAAGTGAAAGCATAGCAGCAAAAGCAAGAACTCTGTCCAACCCCTCAGTAGAAACCTGTGCGGTCATAACTGCAAGACCAATTGGTCCCGACAAATTATCTTCGACTTTTGCATCTTTAAAAATGAGGTCAGATAAAAGTTGCCACAAACTTTGGAAGATATATTTTAATTGGTCATAAGTAGTTTTAATTGCTTGAGGGATAGCTTCCGTAAAAGAAAACTTTTTAAATGCCGTGTCGGCAAACTTTGCTCCCAGAATTTTTTTACCCTCTACTATTCCTGCTTTTGGAATTACCGAAACTTCTTTCATTTCCCCTCTTTGATTCTCGTAGGAAATTAAAATGGAAGAATTATTATGTGTTTGAATGAATTCTGCTGCGGAAAAAGAATTTAACATTTCTTTTTCTAAAATATTCTCACCAGACACCATTTTTAAAATTTTATCTCCCTCTACCATGTCAGAACTTTGCAATGGACTTTTAGGATTGATATTTATCACCTCTAGCTTTCTTTCTGTGTAAGGAGTATTTTTTACTTCATCTTGGTCAAGGTAAACCATAGAGCCCATCATAAAAACTATTGTGAATAAAATAAAAGCTCCGATAATATTAAACAAAACTCCGCCACATAAAACTACAATTCTCTGCCACCAAGGTTTACTACCAAAAAGTTGTTTTCTCTCTACGTCAGAAAGTTTTTTTAATTCTTCTTCTGTCAAACCATTTTCACCAAAAATTTTTACATAACCACCAAGCGGAATCAGATTTAAAGAATACAATGTTTCCCCAAACTTTTTTTGGAAAAGACTTGGTGGGAAACCAAAAGCAAACTCATCAACTTGCATTTTAAAATATTTCGCCAATAAAAAATGACCTAGCTCGTGTATAACTACGAGTAAAAAGAGAATGCTTAAAAAAATTATTATTGAGGCAAATGTCATTTTATTATTTTTCTTTAAAATATAACACTCTATCTTATACCGAAAGTATAGCAGTTTCTTTGTGTTTGAATATACCCTCTAACTCAGAATTGGTTTTATCCACAGTTTCTTGAACTTGATCTTTTTTTCTTTTTACATCATCTTCCCCCATCTCGCCAGCAATTTTCATGGCGTCTAGATCACTGTTTACATCATTTCTTATTTGACGAACTTTGATGCGTGCGTCCTCCAATTTTTCTTTGGCAACTTTCACAAACTTGGTGCGAGTTTCAGTAGTAAGTTGTGGGAAAATAACACGAACTCCATCACTCTCTGTAACCAGAGAAACACCGAGGTCTGCATCACGGATTGCTTGTTCAACTGCTTTTGTTTGACTCTTGTCAAAAGGAGAAACTTTTAGAGAGTTGCCATCTATCGCGATCGCTGCCAGGTGCATCACTTGCATAAACGAACCATAACTCTCAACCATTACTGAGTCAAGTACAGCCGGGTTTACTCCGCCAGCGGAAATACTTTTCATTTCCTTTTGCATCCATTCTACTATTTCTTTTAAACTTTTTTGTAAATTATTAAACTTTTCCATATATTTTATGTTTGTATTATAACATAAGTTTTGGTGTACTAAGCAAAAGCCACTCGATGAATAAGTGCGGTGAGCCACCTTCTATTTCCGCTAGAGTTGAGATTTTTAAAAGTTTTTCTAGAAAGTTTTTTTCTAAAAAATCACCCCCTAACCCCCTCTTTAAAAAAGAGGGGGGATAGTGCAAAAGAGCAATATTTAATAATGCAAATAAAAATAATATGTGTGCCTCTCTATCTTTCTTTTCATTTTCAATATTTTTTCCAAAATTATAATCAACAGCTTTTAAAGCTAAAACTTTTTTAACCTCTTTATTTTCCAATCTTTCGTTTGGATCTAAACCTAAAATATCTTTTGCCAAGTCTTGATATCTATTAGTATTTT
>CAYMOA010000029.1:0-6939 GCA_964391935.1 uncultured Candidatus Saccharibacteria bacterium
TTTTTCATATTTTCTTTTAACATTTTATCAAATTTTTTCAAAAACTTCTTTTTCCATCCTCTTCCCTATAATCTCCCAGTCATATTTCTCTCTTACCATTTTAAATGCATTATCTAAAATTATTTCTTTTTTGTTTTGATCTTCTAAAATATTCTTAACACAATTGGCCAAACTTTCTGGGTTATCTTTTGCGCAAACCCACCCAGTTACACCATCAAAAAGAAAGTCCCGAATACCTCCCTCGATGGTTGCAACCACCGGAAGCTGAGCTGACATAGCCTCGACAAAACTAATACCAAAGCCCTCACTCCGAGAAGGTCTAGTAAAAATATCAGAGGCGTTGAGATAGGCAACCAGGTCTTGGTTTTGCACTTCTCCAACAAAAATTACTCTGCCATCTAAACCTTGATCAACTACAAGTTTTCTTAGATTTTCTTCTTCTGGCCCTATGCCGATAACCAAAAATTTTATTTTTTCATCCAAAAACTTCAATGACCTTATCACAATGTCCACAGCATTTTTGGGTACCAATCTGCTAGTCGTCACAATCCAAATATCTCCTTCTCTTTTATAAAATTTATTTTTGATATTTTTTATATCACTCTCACTCGCCCGAGTACTAAACTTTTTGAAATTAACTGCGTTGGGCATAATTATTTTTTCACCTTTATTCCCCATCTGGATCGCCCAATCATTTAAATAAGTAGAAAGTGAGTGTATGATATCGGCTTTTAAAAAAGCATTTTTAAAAAACCAAAAAGAAAAATAATTTAGGAAAAATAAATATTTTGGAAAGGGACGTGCTAATTTTTCTATATATTCTGGTGGGTCACCCTCCTGCAAATTTAAAATGTATTTTACATCTGGGAAAAAGATTTTGAAAATACCTGCTGGCACACCACAAGAGTGTGCCATAATTGCCCAGATGGCAGAGAACTTTTCTTTTCGGTGAAGTCCTACGGCATATAAAAAAGCAAATAGTTGAAAATAATATTTATTATATTTGAGCCAAGTATTTTTTAAATCAAAAATAGTTGCATTCTTTTTTGTAAAACCTATTCTGTGTATATGTATGCCATGTAGGAGCTCATATTTTGGTAAATCAGAATCGAAACGCAAAGTCAGCATGTGAAATTCAAAATTATTTTTATCTTGCCTTTCTACAATTTCTTTTACTGCGACCTCGGCCCCACCAACATATTTTGGAAAATAATTTAGACTGAAAATTAATATTTTTTTCATAGAGATTGCAGGAAATCTGAAATATGTTCACGAAGTTTTATTTGTGCTTGCCAACCCAAATCTTCTTCTGTTTTTGACAAATCGATCGCTACTGTTTTTCTATCTCCGGGGAGTTCGGGCATCATTTCTATTTTTGTTAAATCATTATTTGTAAAAAGTTTTGCAACATCCATGATTGTAAACATTTCTTTTGGCCCGAGTGCATAGCCATCACCCTGACCTTTTTCACCTGCTAGGATAAGACCTTTTACAATATCATTTACATGAGTAAAAGACCTCATCTGTGTTCCCGGACTCACCACACCTATTTTCATTCCATTTTTTATTTTGTTTTTCCAGATACCAATAAGAGTGGCGTACGGACCAGTTTCGATTTCTCGTCCACCATAAACATTGTAAAAATAAGTTATGACATAGTCTAGACCAAACCAATCACCATACCTTTGCACAAGTTCTGTGTTGGTGGCTTTGGTCCAGGCATAGGGACTTTGGTTTCGCCCATCTCCACCATCGGCCATTTTCGTAGAGCTCCCCGCATACAAAATTCTTATTTTATTTTTACGACAATATTCTAACACTTTGAAAGTCCCATGAGTATTTAGTTCCCAAGTTTTTTCTGGGTCATTAAAAGATGCACTGGTCCGCGAATATTCTCCCAAGTGATAAATCATCTCAGGAAAAAAATTTTCTTTTTCTAAAATTTCTGCAATATCTTTTGTATCACCTTTTAGGTATTTTATACCCTCGATATGATTTTGTTCAGTACCACTAGAATAATTATCCAAAGAGAAAATTTCAAAACTTTTATTTGTATTGTTTTTTTTGAGTAGTTCTTCACATAAATGACTTCCAATAAACCCAGCCCCACCCGTTACCAAGATTTTTTTCATAAGAGAAATTATAGCATTTTTAGCTTAATAATTATACATTTCAAACGAAGGATTCTTTCTTAATATTAACTATTTGTGTCTGACAGAAGAAACGTATGATGCAGCGACAAAAAGTAGCCCTATCACACCTATTATCACTTCTGGGATATGGATAACAAGTCCTAGCAGCATACAGATACCTAGTCCTCCAACTGCCCAGTGGGCGCCATGCTCGAGGTACATGAGTTCTGACAAAGTTTTTTTCTCTACCAACATAACAGTAAATGATCGAACAAAATAGGCGCCCACACCCAAACCCACCACGATCACCAAAAGGTTAGAAGAAATAGCAAATGCACCGATCACCCCATCAAGTGAAAATGCTGCATCCAGAATATTTAGGTAAATAAAAAGTCCGGCACCCGAGGCAGCAACTTTTCCAATCCCACTACCCATATTACTTGTGATACCTTCTACCAAAACAAAAGATATACAACCGACCACTCCAGCTACCAATATTTCTACTGCATGCGCAGGAACAATTTTTGCAACTATCAAAAGTAAAATCATAGCCAGCACAACTTCGATAGACTCGACACTAGAAAACTTTTTAATTCTCTTTTCTAAAACTTTTATCCAATGGATATTTTTATTGTCGTCAATAAAATATTTGAGAGCAACTAATAAAAGAAATACTCCACCAAATGCACCTATAGAGTAGTGTGCCTCATCCAACTTTGTACCATATGTTTCTGAGTCATAGATCGCCAAGTTGAGAACTTCTAACATCCCCAAACCCGAAACAATCGCGACAATCACAATCGGCAAAAGTACTCGAGTACCAAAAACCGCGACCCAGATACCCCAGTTGATAAATCTTTTCTGCCATTTTTCATCCATTTTTTCTAAAACTTTAGCGTTCACAACGGCATTATCAAAAGACAAGGTCACTTCCAAAATAATTAATATTAAAACTGCAATGAGCGCATTGAGATTACCAAAATAAAAAACAATACCCAGTAAAATAATTGTGATAATAGTGGGCAGTAAAAAATATTTTTTAAAAATTTGCATTATGCAATTATAGCATAGTGCTTTTATAATTTTAGAAACATTAGAGGGTCAAGATACCTTCTTTTCAAATTTTCTATATCTGTTGCATTTCCATATCCGTCAAATTCCTCCCAAGCATTTTCAGAATTGACTTCATCAAAATATACTTTAGTGATTATTTGCACATGTAAATGAGGAAACCAGAAACCATTTTCATTTTCGTCTCCAACTTTTCCAATCATATCTCCACGAGAAATAATGTCACCAACTTTCCAAGAAATATTTTTTGATAAGTGTCCGTACAAGATACAAGTGTTTGCCTCTCTTGTATAACCGATCAACATCTGCCCCCAACCATGTTTTAATGGGAAATCATTTTCCATATGAACTACTTCCATATCATAATCAGCAAATACTTTTGTTCCTGCTGGGACATTATAATCCACACCTAAGTGGATGAAGTTCTCTGTTTTTTCTAAGTAACTTCCCTTCCATAAAAATGAACGGTCTTCTAACCAACCACCATAAGTAAAGTCGACTCCGAGTTTTTTTGCAGAATTTTCTACTAATTTTTGACAGAAATTGGAGTCTAATAAATCCCCCTTCTCAATACTTTCCAAATACTTTAGCGCTTCTACATTCAAATTAATAATCCCAAAAGACTTATTTTTTAATTCTTTAAACATATTTATATTTTTTTAAATATTACAAACTTAAAGTAAGAGCCTGAGTTAACAAGTCCGTTTGTAGCATAGCTCTTCGCGAGCGCCTCCTCCTACTTTAAATTTATAAGACCAAAATATTATAGCACAAAAACAAAAAACATTTTCTATTCGAAAATGTTTTTTGTTTTAAATTATTAAAACTAAATAGTGTTTTCACAAAAAAGAATTATTACATAAAACCAAACATTAAACCAGAAATTAACTTTGTCCTTTGTTTAGCGCCCTCAAGGCGACTTTTGTATTTTTCTCCGTAAATACACGGTGATTATTATTTTGGAAAAGTTAATCATAAACTTCTTTGTACTTGTCTTTAAAATAAGTATTCGACACATGATGTTACCAAACATCTGTTTCAAATTGAATAAATTCACGAACAGCTTCCGCTACCCGTGCCTTGTTACGACTTATTCCTTGTTACCGTTTTTACCTTAGACCATGCTAGGCATGGGCTTCGGGTACCTACGGCTTCCCTGAATTGACGGGCGGTGAGTACAAGACCTGAGAACGTATTCACCGCGGTATAGCTGACCCGCGATTACTAGCGATTCCGGCTTCATGAGGTCGAGTTGCAGACCTCAATCTGAACTGGCGCACAGTTTGAAGGATTGGCTCAGGGTTACCCCGTCGCGACCCGTTGTCTGTGCGATTGTATTATGTGTGTAGCCCAGGGTGTCAAAGGGACATGCTGATCTGGCGTCATCCTCTCCTTCCTCCCAGCCCGTTATATACTAAATTTATTTTTATTTTATAAAATAAACTATTGTAAAATTATTTTTTAAATAATTCTATTGCGCGTTTTAAATTAAGTTGTATATTTTTTGCAAAGAGAATTAAAATAATTTAAGTCTCGCGAGGTGCCAACCGTCAACAGGAATCGAACCTGTGACCGATCCCGGGGATATCACTCCGGGCCCATTTACCACTAATGGTATAACGGTTGGCACCTGCAAAAAATACACAACAAAAAATAAAACGGTTAATATACAATGGGCTGGGCAGTCTCGTATGATACTTATAACATACAACAAGGGTTGCGTTCGTTTCCCTACTGAAAGGAACAACTCAAGCCACGAACTGACGACGACCATGCATCACCTGTCCAACTGTCCTTGCGGAGGGCTAATGTTTCTAAAAGCTTACAGTTGGGTTTCAAACCCTGGTGAGGTTTTTCGTTTACCGTCGAATTAAACCACATAATCCACCGCTTGTGCAGGTCCCCGTCTATTCCTTTGAGTTTTAACCTTGCGGTCGTAATTCCCAGGCGCTTCTCTTAACGCGTTAGCTTCGCCACTCAGAGGGTCGATACTCCAAGAAGCTAGAGAAGATAGTTTAGGGCGTGGACTACTGAGGTATCTAATCTCATTCGCTACCCACGCTTTCGTGATTCAGTGTCAATGTTGTACCAGTTAGCTGCCTTCGCTTTAGGTGTTCCCCTATATATCAACGGATTTTACCCCTACACATAGAGTTCCACTAACCTCTTACAAATTCTAGTTTTACCGTTTCAAATGCATTCCCTAGGTTGAGCCCAAGGACTTTAACACCTGACTAATAAAACAACCTACTCACCCTTTACGCCCAATAATTCCGGATAACGCTTGGGGTCTCTGTATTACCGCTGCTGCTGGCACAGAGTTAGCAACCCCTTATTCATGTTGTACAATCATCGTTTTTCCAACATAAAAGTACTTTACGGACCGAAGCCCTTCATCGTACACGCGGCGTCGCTTCATCAGACTTTCGTCCATTGTGAAATATTCTCGACTGCAGCCACCCGTAGGTGTATGGACCGTGTCTCAGTTCCATCGGTGGAGGTCAGCCTCTCAGCTCTCCTAGGCGTCAAAGGCTTGGTAGGCTTTTACCCTACCAACTACCGTGATACCGTATAGGCCAATCCCATGGCGATAAATCTTTCATCTTGCGATATATCAAGTATTAGCTAATCTTTCGACTAGTTATTCCTGACCTTGGGGGATGTTCCTATATATTCCTACCTCGTCTGCCACTAAACTGTCCGTCTTCCAATTAAAACTCATTAAAACTTCGTAATTGTATTGCTACTCAAATTCCATTTTAACTTGTTTTAAAATTCCGTCGGATTAGTTCCGTTCGACTTGCATGCCTTATCCACGCCGCCAGCGTTCATCCTGAGCTAGGATCAAACTCTTTTGAATAAACAAAGGACAAAATGAATGTCTTGTTTAATTGCCTAAATTGTAAACCAATCTAGGACTTTTGGTGTTTTTGTTTTAATTCTTTTTTTGTGAATTCCTATTTAGTTTTCAAGGTTCAATTCCTTTGCTTGCGCTTTGGAATCTAGAATCTTGAAGTTAACGATACTATCTAATTTGTAGTATGTTTTTACAAGTTCACGTATTCTAGCAAAATGCAAAATAAAAGTCAAGCAACCTTTTCCCCTATTTACATGCCTGTTTGCCAAGTACTGATTACTGAAAATGGGTGGAGGAGCATAATGATATTTAGGGTCAGATTGTCACGTATAAAATAGAGAGTGGAAAGTTCGATAAAAATTAATATAGTGAGAGAGATTTTCCAACCGAATTTCTTTGCAAAAAAGAACCCGATACACATGAATAAAATATCAAAAGTAGAGTTGAGTACCGAGTCACCAAAATACCCAGCCGCAAGCGCACCTTCACGGTATCTATTTATAACCATAGGTGTATTTTCTAAAATTTCCCAGAGGCTTTCTATTAGGACAGAAATAAAAAATATAACATCCCCCTTTTTATGTAAAGAGGTAAAAAAACTAGATAAATATGTTACAAGAAAAAAGAAAATAATTCCATGCAAGAAATGTGAGAAAGAATACCAGTCAGATATTTGTTGCGAATTTTCTACCCCACCCCCAAGCCAATATAAATAAACATGACCAGTTTGAGAAATTATCGGTTGTCCAAAAGAAATTAAAATGATTATAGTTCCTAGAATTGCTAGTTGAGAATACAAATAATATTTTTCTATTTTCACTTTTGTGCGGGTAGTAAGAATCGGACTTACGACCTCTGTCTTATCAGGACAGCGTTCTA
>CAYMOA010000030.1:0-3308 GCA_964391935.1 uncultured Candidatus Saccharibacteria bacterium
AGGCGCTCGGCTATTTCTTCGTATCCACGGTTAATAGAGTACACGTTACGCAAAACACTTGTACCTTCTGCCCCGAGCATTGCGATCATTATTATCATCGCAGGGCGGAGTGCTGGCGGGCAAACTATTTGTGCGGCCTTAAACTTTGTAGGACCATAAACGAAAACTCGGTGTGGGTCGAGAAGAACAATATTGCCACCAAGACGGTTAAGCTCTGTAAAATATATCGCCCGGTTTTCCCACATCCAATCATTGATAAGTGTGCGACCCTCTGCCTTGGCACAGATAGGTACGAAGAAGGGTAAATTGTCGACATTGATACCTGGGTAGGGTTGAGCATGGATTTTGTCTTGTGGAGCTGTGAGTTGTGACGGTTTGATTTCTATATCTACTAAAAAAGTTCTGCCATTTTTAGAAAAATATTCTTTTGACAAATTATATTGCAAGCCCATTTTATTTAATTTATATAATTCTAATTCTAAAAATCTGATAGGGCAGTGGGTGATGGTGAGGTGTGAATCAGTGACGATGGCTGCAGAGATAAACATCATACTTTCAATTGGGTCTTCTGAGTTATAGTGCTCTATAACTTTATCTATTTTTTCTACCCCATGCACAGTCAAAGTTGTGGTACCTATACCTTCGACTTTAACCCCACAATTTTCTAGAAAAAAACAAACATCTTGGACTTGATAATTTGGTGGGGCAAATTTTATTACCGTTTTACCAGGAATAAGTGCAGCACAGATAAGTGCATTTTCAGTTGCAGTATCAGAACTTTCGTACATTACTATTTCAGCAGGTGACATTTTTTTACTAGAAATCTCATAGTACTCATCTTTGGTTTCTATATTCACACCAAGTTCTTCCAGTGCATATCTGTGTGCGGCAATGGTTCTATTGCCCATTTTACACCCCCCAGCGTGTGGCAAATTAAATTTATCAAGTTTATGTACCAAAGCCCCGATCATCATGAGTGCCGAGCGTATTTTAGCGGCAGAATCTTTGTGTAAATTTTTAAAATCATATTTTTTGGGTGGGAGAATTTCCAAACTATTTTTATCAGTCCATTTTACTTTTATACCTATACTTTCATAGACTTCTAAAAGTCTTTTCACTTCTTCGATCTGGGGTATATTATGCAAAATTGTTTTATTGTCATTTAAAAGGGCGGCACATAAAAGTCCGAGGGCTCCATTTTTGGATGGGTTGGTTTTTATTTTTCCTTTCAGTTTTTTTCCACCTGTGATTTGAAAATCAATAGAGTCCGTTGGGTTTATGATACGTCTACCAAAAACTTTAGAAATATCTTGGAGAATAGAAGTAGTGAGATTTTGCTCTCCTGTTTCCATCCGAGCTACTGCTGACTGAGAAGTTTTTAATTCTTCTGCAAGTTCTATTTGAGTCAAGCCACGCTCTTCTCGTAAATGTTTTATAAATTCTCCAAGATTTGTTTGGGTTGTTGGGTTTGACATATTGATTATACTTTTCTTAGTACATATATCATATATGAGATATTTCGTAAACTTTACAAAACGTATTTTTTCTATTGCTTTTTATGTATTAGCATGTAACACTATGCCAATCAACGAAACAAACAAGTTGATCATGCGTATAATTAAAAGTACAAAATATGAAAATATCAAAAACAATTACTACATTAGCTCTTAGTTCACTTTTATTAACATCGGCAACTTTTGCCCAGGAGGCAAATCAGCCGGGTCAACCACCACAAGGTCGCCCAGGAATGAGACAAGAATTCCGTCAAGAAAGACGCGAAGATATAAAGGAAATACGTGGAGAAGTAATTGAATCAAAAAAAGAATTCAGAGAAGGTGTGAAAGACCTACGTGCTTGGAAACAAGCTTCGACAACTGCAACAGGTACTCGACCAACACCATTTAAAGACCTGCGACAAGATATGCGTGATGCAAGAAAAGATTTTATGCAAGATAGACGAGAAGATATGGGAAGAGGGCCAAAACCACTTAATGCAACTGCAACCGCAGCGATCGCAGCAAAACTAGGAATAACAGCAGAAGCTCTACAAGCCCAACTCGCAAGTGGTACAAAGCTAAAAGAACTTGTGAAAGATAAAATAACTCCTGAGGAAATGAAAAATATCATGCCTCCGCGAGTAGCAACATTTACTAGAGCAATCCAAGAAAATGGTTTCTTCGGAAATATTCGCTCAAAAATATTTGGTGCTAAAAAAGAAATAGTGGAAGAAAAAATGAATGAGTTTGGTGAGGTTGAGGAAAATGTAAGACCAGATGATACACCTAGACCTTTCTGGCAAAAGTTCTTTGGGTTCTAAAAAAGTGAACAGAAAAGTTTTAGGCCGGCGCTTCGCGCCGGCCTTTTACTTTGCCCTCAAAATTTTTTCCAAAAACAAAGGGCGCGGCTCATGTAGATATTCGCGCCCTCACTTGGTGTGGGGATTATTTCACTTTTTTCTTTTTTTGTTCAGCAAACCTGACGACATGCTCCCCGAGCACATCGTCAGAGTAGTTCGGCTCCGGCGGCGGGAACCAAAAGTTAAAAACCACCCGGGAGAACTTCGCTTGCGCGAAGTATGCTTCCCACCATGCATTCCAGATTTCTTTATTCATTTTGCGTCCTTTCTCTTATCTGGTTGCACCAAAATGTATTATACTCTCATTTATCTATGAATAGCAAACTTATAATCGCCAACTGGAAAGAGAACCCAGATACACTGGAAACAGCAAAAAAACTTTTAGAGATCTCAAGAGGTACTAATAATCTTTTAATCACTCATGCAGTTCCTACTATTTTCGCTGGAGTTTTAAAAAAGGAAAACAGTGCTGAGAATATAATTTTACAAAATATTTCTAGATTCCAAAGTGGGTCTCACACAGGAGAGATCTCTGCAACCCAAGCAAAAAAAATGGATATCTCCATGTCTATTGTTGGGCACAGTGAAACTAGACTTTCGCCTGCAAATCCTCATGGTGATGAAGATAAAGACGTGAATCAAAAAATAAAAAATCTTTTGGCCGAAAATATGCATGTTTGTCTGTGTATTGGCGAATATGATAGAGATAACACTGACTGGAAATTATTTTTAAAAGAACAAATAGAAAATTGTTTGCGAGATATGGATCCTTTATGGGAAAAAATAATTTTTGCTTATGAGCCAGTTTGGGCAATAGGTGAACATGCTACTCGCGCTGCAACAAATGAGGAAATTATCGAAGCGATAAATTATATAAAAAGCACCACAGACCCCCGGGGGTCTGTGGTAAAAGTTTTGTACGGTGGCTCTGTTGATGATACGAATGCAAAAG
>CAYMOA010000030.1:3408-6646 GCA_964391935.1 uncultured Candidatus Saccharibacteria bacterium
AGTTTGGAAAAAGTTGCAGAATATTTAAAAACTAAAATCCAAAACTTTGAATTCCAAAAAACACCCCTAACCCCTCTTTTAAAAAGAGGGGGACAAGTGCAAAAAAACGACATTATTTTATTAGAAAACATCCGCCTCGACCCGCGAGAAAAAAGTAAAAGACAAGAGGAGAGAGATGAGTTGGGAAAAGAACTTGCGAGTTTGGGGGATTACTTTATCAATGAGGCTTTTTCTGCCTCTCACAGAAATCATGCTTCTATAACTTCTATCCCGAAATTCTTTTCTGAAAATAAAAAATGCTTAGGTCCAAAATTTTTGCAAGAAATAGAAAAACTTGGTCTGGCCCTCACACCAAAACACCCGATGTTACTCCTTGTTGGTGGAGCCAAGTTTGATACCAAACTAGGCATGTTAGAAAAATTCTTAAAGATTGCCGATAAAATATTTGTGGGTGGTGCCCTGGCACATGTTTTCTGGAAAAATAAAAAATATAATTTAGGTAAAAGCTTGGTGGACGAGGAAGTCAGACTTTCTGAAAATGTTTTGAGTGCAGAAAAAACAGGACAAATATTTTTACCCAGTGATGTGATGCTAGAAAACAAAGCAATAAAAAATCCAAACGAAATAGAAGATGAAGAAAAAATTGTAGACTTTGGAGAAAAAACTTTAGGAGATATTTTAGAAATTGCAAAAAAAACTAATACTATTGTTTGGAATGGGCCAGTAGACTTTTATGAAAATGGTTATGAGTTTGGTACCAAAGAGTTGATTGAAAACTTCGAAAAAATAATTTTAGAAAATCAGGAAAAAATAATTATTCTGGGTGGAGGTGATACAGTAACCGAGATAGAAAAGGTGAGGGAAGAAAAGAGAAAAGAAAACCCAGATTTTGATTTTCATTTTACCCATATTTCCACTGGTGGTGGTGCCATGATCGACTTTCTTTCTAACGGAACTTTACCTGGGATAGAGGCAATAAAATAGTCACAAGTTGGGGGATTTCTCGTATTACTCAGCAGTACAAAGAGTTTTTAGTTCTTTGTAAATTGTTAATTCAAATCAAAATATCAAAACATGTCAAAAAAACTTTTATCCTTTGCCCTTGCCTCGGCCATACTTGCACCACTTGCGACTTTTGCCCAAGCAACTTCTACTGCTACAACAACTACTACAGTAGGAACAACAACTGCAACCACTTCACAGATAATCTGCATGCAAAATGCACTAGAAAAACGTGAGAATGCACTGATCACAGCTCACGATGCATTCGCAGCTTCTGTAAAAACAGCTTTACAAAATAGACTCGCAGGACTCAAATCTTCTTGGACAATGTCTCAAAAAGATAGAGTAGCAAAAAGACTTGCAACTTATAAAACTTTCCGAACTGAAATGCAAGCTGCAAACAATGCAATCAGAAATACAAAAAACACTGCTTGGAAAACTTTCCAAACTGACGCCAAAGCTTGCGGAGTTAGATCAACAGGGGAAAACCCATCGATGATATCGACAGCAAATATCTCTTTATAAATCCCTCTCAAAGAAAATAAAAAAATGCGGACACGACCCGCATTTTTTTATTAAAAAGAAAATGGGCTCCCTGCTAAGAGGGAACCCACCCAATAGTTACCGCCGCAACAAAGACGACCGAGGCCCAGAGAAGGGCCGCGTAGGTCATTTTTTTTGCTTTAACCATTGTATTGGCCTTTCTGTTAAAACCAAATTACGAGAATAATAGCACAATATAGGAATTTGTAAAGGGTAGTATGCTATAGATCAATATCCAATAAAACCGGGCAGTGGTCAGAACCCATTTGCTCTCCGAGAATTTTTACACTTTTTACTTTATCTTTTAAACTTTTTGATATAAAAATATAGTCAATCCGCCAACCAATATTCCTAGCCCTAGCTCCACTTTTTACATCCCACCAAGAGTACTCGGCTTTCTCAGGATTTTTTTCTCGCCAAATATCTATAAAATGTTCTGAAAACTTTCTGACTGCCTCGCGCTCGAGCGGACCAAAACCGACATGACCCTCGTTTTCTTTTGGTCTCGCCAAGTCTATTTCTTCTTGGGCAGTATTCACATCACCCACAAAAATAACTGGTTTTTTCTTTTCTAACTTTTTAACCAAATCTAAAAAATGCTTATAATAATCAAGCTTGTACTGAAAATGTTCTGGTGACTTAGCCCCGTTGGGGAAATAACAATTAAGGAAATAAAATTTTTCATACTCTGCAACTAAAGTTCTTCCTTCATTGTCTAAAAAATTATCAACTCCCATTGTACCATCAACTTTTTCTGGATGGATTTTTGTAAACAAACCAACTCCAGAGTAACCTTTTCGCATTTTACTCGACTCAAAAAAAGTATAGTAGCCCTCATGATTTTTTGTTTCATCTTCTAATTGCTCTATCTCGGCTTTGGTTTCTTGTAAGGCCAGAACATCGGGGGAATATTTTTTAATAAATTCTTGCAAATCTCCTCTTTTCCAAATAGCTCGGATTCCGTTTACATTCCAAGTTGCGATTTTCATAAATTAATTTTTTATGAGATAATTATATCATGGCACAAATACCTAGAATACGTTTACCAGGGAGATTAGAGATACCAACTAGTAAAAAACCAGACTATGGATTATTACGTTCTGAAGGGAAACTCAGTTTTGAAGAGTCAATTAATTTTTACATAAATGAATTCAGAGACGAAATCTCAGATTCAGAAAAATATTCCGAATACATTACATTTTTGAAACCAGAACTCCAAAAACTTAAATCTGGAAGAGCTATAGATGAAAACCTAACAATTAAGTTGATAAAAGATCTGTTAAAAACAAATTATAAGTATCTTTTTTCTGATCTCGAATTCCCATCAGAAATAGAATCATTAAATAATGATAAAGAGAACCTCGGCAGGTTCGCGGCTTTTTTGAATGCAGCGCTAGAAAATATTAATAAACAGAAAGAAGAAGCAGACCCTAAAGACGAAATAACTAAAGATTTCTAGAAAAAATTAAATAACATCTGGGATAGACAATGCTTCACGGCAAGTTGATCCAGTATAGGATTTGAAAATAGTAGGGCAGTCGAGACGAACAGTTCTTTCCACACCTTCATTACTTTTTATTCTAAATGCACAGGAAACATAGTCATTCATATCTGAGTCTTCACCCTGGCAGTTTTGGCCAGTTATTGTGTACTCGGTATAAACTTTTTTGATAAAAGCTTCTCCCATTTTTTC
>CAYMOA010000031.1:0-1087 GCA_964391935.1 uncultured Candidatus Saccharibacteria bacterium
GGCGAGGCCCCAGAGAGGAGAGACTAGTTTTTTTGTTATTGTAGATTTATATTCAGCTTGTTATACTTTGTGAATGAAAAGTCCAGAATTTACAACTAGATATAGTGAGGATTTGCCTATGCAACCAGTAAACAGAATTTTGTTTGATGAGTTACCTGGAAACATTAGGGAAGGTTTTTTAAAAGCTAGGGATGAGGTATGTGACGATCTTGTGATTTTGGGACTAACAGAAAAGGCAGAATTTTTAAAAAATATAAATATAGATAGTAGTTGTGTTTTTGCTGAATCCTTCACGCGAGACGGTGAATTGGTTCCACACCCTGGAAGTGTTGAACAACAAAGAGGAAAGCAAATATTAAATTTAAGAGTAAGTCTGAATGGTAATTTTAGTGCAATGCAACAACATGCAGCTAGGCACGAGATGTACCACCTAATTTCTAAGTTTGATTCTTTTAAAACAGGGAATACTTTAAATGTTCGTTATTCTGGTACGCATTTTGTTTTTGATCATATTGATACCGGATCGGGTGTTAAGAAAAGGTATGGAAAATTTGTAGGCTGGAATGAAGCAATGATGGATATATCTGCAAAAATGAGCGGAGATAGACAATTTAATAGCCTAGGTTATAAAATCTATACAAATATTGCTGAATATATAGCGTCTAAAACTTTTAAAAGTTTTAGAGAAGATGAAGATTTTGGGGCTTTATATAAGAAAGTGTTTGAAGTCGATGGATTACCTATTGATTCCGATCAGATAATTAATCAATTTAGAAAAGATTGCTTAACGGCTAATTTTAGATTTTCGAAAATAGTAGATTATTTGTATGGTGAGGGCACATCAAAAAAAATAGGTGATCTTGGTAATGGTGAGGTTGATGATGATTACAAGATAATGATTTTTTTTCTTGAGATGCATGATTCAGACGAACTATTCGATGAATATGCAGAGTGGTATTACTCTGATTCGGATTTAAGTTTTGATCAACATGTAAAAGAAAAAAAGAAAATGCAAGGTTTTGCCAAAGTAAATGTTACTCAGGATACTTTTATGAAAATGATGAAAGGTGGTGAGGCACCAGAGAGG
>CAYMOA010000031.1:1187-4861 GCA_964391935.1 uncultured Candidatus Saccharibacteria bacterium
TTGGGCGGAAATCCCACTAGGTACAAGTGCCACCTAGCTTCGAAAAGGCACTTTTTCTTTTATCGTATAAATGCAGGCGCGATGGCGAAACCAACAAATGAAATGATCATGAGGACAGCAATAACTCTCAGTACCAATTCTCTTTTAGCTTTGTGTTTTTTGTCAAACATATATTTATTTTTATGGAGAAGATTATATCACAAAAAAGATTTTGATGTTAAACTAATTTCCACATGCGAATTGCTAATCACAAAGTCACAGTCCGAAGTATTATTTTTTCCAAACCAGCAGGGATTATCTATTTTTTAATTTTTATTTTTTTCACTTATAAATCTTTTCAACTTTTGCCGATCTGGTCGGGGGCCAAAGAAAAAGCAGAGCTCGCGAGAAAGCAATACGAAACAAAAAAATATGAAGCAGAGCAGATGAGCGAAGACATGGAAAACAAACAAACCAATCTTGGCAAAGAGAGATATCAAAAAGATTTTTTTAATAAATTGGATGAAGGTGAGCACCTAATCATTCTTTACAAAGAGAAAGAAGAAGAGAGGGGGGTAAATGAGGAGGAGAGGAAAATGTTTTGGTGGGAGGAGGTTAAACAAAACTTTCTTGTTTGGTGGAGGAATTTGGAAATCAAAAAATAATATGAATATATTTCCTTATCAGGATTTTTTACCACCAACGATGAACTTTTGTGAGTCAAATATTTATTGGTACCTTCAACAACCAGCAAATACTTTATCTAACTTGGGGTTTATTATTCTATTCATTTATATTGTTAGAAAAAAAAGAAAGTTCGAGTCACTAGACTTTTCTATATTATTAATAGGAGTTTTTTCTTTTCTATATCATTCTACTTTTACATTAATTGGACAGACGTTGGACCTGGTTTCTATGTTTTTATTGGGTGCATTTTTGATTATAAGCATAAATAATAAATATCAAGAAAATTATTTTTATGTTCTTGTTTCTTCTTTTTTGACCTTTGTAGCTAACTACTTCTTTAAGATAAATATTGGAATTATTTTTTTTGCACTACAAATTTTATTTTTTATTTACATAATTTTTACTGACAATCCTACGTTAAAAAATAGAATTAAAAAATCACTACTCATTTTTTTGATTGGATTAATTTTTTGGCTTTTAGATTTTTTCAGGATTTGGTGTGATCAGGCATCTATGCATTATATAAATGGGCATGCTATTTGGCATATTTTGTGTGCTGTAAGTTTATTTTATTTATGGGGAGAATTGAGAGAGTCTAGAGGTAAAATTTTATGATAAACTATTTTTGTGAATTTTAGAAGAAAAATATTTTATATTATTTTTAGTTTTTTTATTCTATTTTTATTTTCCCTCTCATTTCTTTTTGCTCAAGATTTACTTACTGCAAACAATAAACCTGAATTTTACAATCTTTTTTCTGCTGCAGAGAAAAAGTTATATGACAGTTTGCCAGAGGTCACCAAACAAAAATTGATTGCTTTGTACAAATTGGTAAAAGAAAAAAAACTAGGGAACGATAAAGTTATAGAAAACAGTTCAACAACATCAGCAATAATTCCAAGCAGACTCAACACATTACAAAATCCATACTTAAATAATTTACTTAGTAGCCAGCCTCGGCCACAGGTACAAAATAATGGATATGTGGCTCCATTAGGAAGTTCTGAGCGTGCGGTATGGGGAGCAGGGGGAGAAGGAGAGTCACCGTATGTTTTAGGCAGAGGGCAATCATATATTCCAGAGAATTTTTCTAGTTTACAACCCGCGTTAGGTCCTGACGCACTAACAAATTATAAACCCACAGGTGCTGATCCTAAATGTGATAATTTTGGAGTAATAAATAAATCAAGTAATATAAATGTTTTGTCGCAGGTTAAATTTGACTTGGGAAGGATATGTTCTGCAATGCAAAGAAAATTGGTGGTTGTTGATGCTGTAAGGGCAAACAAAGTTTTTTCTGACCCATGCCAACCTCCATCCAGACATCTCTCTAGAGAAGCGATAGATTATGAAATAAAAAATTATGGAGCCAGAGAAGACCAAATGATGTTAATCATAGCTTTCATTTCTTTAGGATACAATATTGGATCTTATCAAAATAATTTTCCTCTGCATGCTGATAGGGGGCAATGTCCACACTGGCAAACCTGGTCCAAAGTAGCTAATTCCTCTCCATCGCAATATTTACCATACCAACAACCAGTTGTAGATGCCCTGAATGCTATAGGTCTTCCTGCTAGAAGTTCTGGAGAATTTACATCTTTGTATGGTAGGGTATCAAGAAGTGTTATGAAACAAAAAGCTCAAGAAGTAATTAAAAGAACCGGAAACCAAAAAATGATCGAATTTTTAATTCCACAAGAAAGTATTTAGTTGCAAGAAAATTTTTATTTGTTAGAATTAAAGCACATGCAAAATTATACAAATTATATTATTGGGTTATTAGTTTTAGTTGTCGTAGGATTTTTAATCTATTCATTAAATTTACCTGAAAAAGATTCTTATGAAAATAAAACAGACGCAAGTATGGTAGATGGCGATCATTTAAAAACATTGGCCACAAATACAGAAGTAAATAATTTAGCAACAAACACAGAAATTCAAAATCAAATAAATAAAAAAGAAAATATATCTATGAAAGAAACACAAACAGTGAGAATGGAAACTAATAAAGGAACAATAGTTTTAGAACTCAATTCTAAAATCGCCCCTAAAACAGTTGAGAATTTTGTAAAGCTTTCTCAAGCAGGTTTTTATAATGGAGTAAAATTTCACCGAGTAATCAAGGATTTTATGATCCAAGCTGGTGACCCACAAAGTAAAGATGACAAGTTGGTAAATGCATGGGGAACAGGAGGCCCAGGATATCAATTTGCAGATGAGATAACAGATCCGGCAACTTATAAAACGGGTTATAAAAGAGGAGTTCTTGCAATGGCAAATAGTGGACCAAACACCAACGGCTCACAATTCTTCATAATGCACAAAGATGTTCCATTGCCACCAAACTATACAATTTTTGGAAAAGTTATTTCTGGACTCGAAACTGTGGATGCAATTGCTAATACACAAACTGGTGCAAATGACAGACCAGTAACAGCTGTTGTTATAACAAAGATCTCAGTAGAGTAGTTAAGCAAAAAATATTTTTTTGTGTTAGAATGTTGCCATAAAAATAAATAAAAAAATATGCATCCAAAAAAAGAAAGAACATTTGTGATCCTAAAACCAGACACTGTACAGCGCGGTCTTGTAGGAGAAATTATCCAACGATTTGAAAAAATTGGTTTAAAAATTGTTGCACTAAAAATGATGCAAGCCAATGAAGAGCTAATCTTCAAACACTATAACAAAGATAATGCTTGGTTCGAAAGAAAAGGTAAAGGTATTATCGAAAATAAAACCAAACTCGGGATGCCAATTGAAAAAGATGCAATCGAGTATGGAAAAGACATTATACGCGCCATGGTTCACTATATCGCAGCTTGCCCTGTTGTGTGTATGGTTTTAGAAGGTAACCAATCTCAAGCTGTTGTCAAAAGGCTTGTAGGTGGTACTGAGCCAACTACAGCTGACACTGGTACAATCCGTGGTGATTTTGCTCTCGACTCATTTTTCATGTGTGACGTAGACGGTTCTCGTGGTATGAGAAATCTTATTCACTGTAC
>CAYMOA010000031.1:4961-6184 GCA_964391935.1 uncultured Candidatus Saccharibacteria bacterium
TGTCTGGAAAACTGGGAAAATTTTTCATAATAGAAAATGAGTTTTCTAGTTTCTCTGTAGACAATATGTGTCTACACATCGACCCAAAACAAATAAAAACAATTGCAGGTGAATGTATTTGTTGTGGAGACCCAGAAGAATTACAAAAACAACTTTTAAATCTGGCAGAATCTGATTTTGAAAATATAGTTATAGAGTCATCAGGTGTGACCTCGCTCAATCAGCTGCTCTCTAAAGTTATAAATAATCAGGAATTGGCAAAACATTTTGAAATTGGTGGTTGTATATTTTTGGTGGATGCTATGGGGATGGAAAGGACAAATGTGAATGATTTGGAAATTGCAAATTTTGTGATTATTACAAAATTCGATGAAGTTAAAAATATCTCTGATTTTCAAAAAATTGATAATTTTATAAAAAATGATTTTCCAAATGTACATTTTTTAACAAAAGAAAATTTGACAGATGTAAGATGGGTAGAAAAGTTGTTAGAAATAAAAACTACAAATTTTAGAGACTGGAATTTGAAAGTGAGTGATGTAAGCCATCATGGGCAAAATTTTATGAAAGTACTCCTCCCAGAAGATCTGATCAATTTTAATCCCGAAAAAGCATTTCCAAAAATGAAAGAAAAACAAATCCTGCGTATCAAAGGTCTTTATCAAAAAAATGGTTTGACTTATCATGTCGAGGCAACTCCAGAACTTAATAAAATTGAAGTGAGTGTAGATAAGAAAGACAAGTTTGGAATAGTTGTTATAGGGCAAAATAAAATATTGCTGGACGAATTTGTGATATTTGCAAATGCAAAATAAAGGCGTTTGCGAAAATGGAAATTTGAGAGTATAATACCCACAGATGCAAGAAAATAAAGACTTATTATTTACAGATGGATTCCGCAAAACTGGCCCAAGAAATATTATTTTAGAGGTTTTAGAATATGCCGAAAAACCTTTGTCAGTAGACGAAGTTCATAAAGAAGTTAATAAAAGGTCTTATTGTGATCAGGCGACGGTATATAGAAACCTCAAGTCTATGGTTTTAAAAGAAATTGTTTTAGAAAAATATTTTTGTCACGGGCATGCGCACTACGAGTTGGCCTCTGACCCACACTCACACATTGTTTGTAAATATTGTGAACATATAGAGGAGCTTCCTGATTTTGGCGGGGCGGATATGGCAAAGAAACTTTTTAAAAAGGCCAAGAAGTTCAAAGAGATGTC
>CAYMOA010000032.1:0-6060 GCA_964391935.1 uncultured Candidatus Saccharibacteria bacterium
TGGTATACTTTTAGACATATGAAAAATCCATTTGAGAATGCTTTGATGCAATTAGAAAGAGTAGCAGTAGTAGGAAATTTTGGAAAAGAGATTTTAGAAATATTAAAAAAACCCCAAAGAGAAATAAAAATAAATATCCCAGTGCGAATGGACGATGGGAGACTAGAAATTTTTGAAGGCTACCGTGTGCAACACAATAATTTTTTTGGTCCTTACAAAGGCGGCATTCGCTATCACCCTGATGCTGACGAGAATGAGGTGAGGGCGCTCGCACTGTGGATGACTATGAAATGTGCTGTAGTGGGAATACCAATGGGTGGAGGAAAGGGTGGAATAAAAGTTGACCCTAAAAAACTTTCAAAAGAAGAATTAGAGGAATTATCTAGAGGATATATAAAAATGTTGCACCCCAATCTCGGCCCACAAAAAGATTGTCCTGGCCCAGATGTTAATACTAATGGAGAAGTTATGGGCTGGTTTAATGATGAATATAAAAAAATAACCGGAGAAAAAACGGACGCGACTTTTACAGGTAAACCGATAGAACTGGGCGGTAGTGAAGGGAGGTCTAACGCAACCAGTGTTGGTGGCTTTTATGTTTTCGAACATTTAAAGAAAAATATTGATTTACCTGAAAGTTGCAGATTGGTCATACAAGGAATGGGAAACGCAGGAGGAAACGCGGCTAAAATATTTACTGGCCATGGACACAAAGTTGTGGCGATATCTGACTCTAAAAATGCTATTTTCTGTGAACAAGGAATTGATTTTGAAAGTTTAGAAATATATAAAAAAGAGCAGGGGACAATTGTAGGGTTTCCATATTCTATAAATATTTCTAACTCAGAATTGTTAGAACTAGAGTGTGATGTTTTGATCCCCGCAGCACTCGAAAATCAGATTACAATAGACAATGCTGATAAAATAAAAGCCAAAGTTATTTTGGAACTAGCCAATGGTCCAACAACTCCAGAGGCAGATGACATCTTGTTTACGAAAAATATTTTTCTGATCCCAGATATTTTGGCCAATGCTGGTGGTGTAACTGTTTCGACTTTCGAGTGGCAACAGAATTTGCAAAATGAAAAGTGGACAAGAGAAGAAGTTTTAGAAAAATTAAAAAAAGTTATGGGTGAAGCTTCGGAAAAAGTTTTTGAGAATTCACAAACTCTAAAAACCGACCTCCGTCGTGCGGCCTTTGCTGTGGCGATAAAAAAACTAGAAGATAAGTTTTATGAAGAAAAAAATAAAAGTTAATGATTTATTTCAGAAAAATTATGTTTATGAGTTGAGTGAAAAGGCGGGCGAAAATTTCGATAGAAATTTTCACCCTGACCTAACCCCACAAGAGATGTTAGAGCTCGGTGTTTTCGGTGGACTTTACATGACTGACTGCCGAGACGAGTTTCCCAGGCTCTGGTATAAAAAAGCGAAACTTGTAGAACCTGATTTATTTGATAAAAAGAAATATAATAAGAATCTGAACTTTTTTAAAGTCAAAGCCTCACAACCCTTGGCTGAGTGGAGAAAAAAGGGTTGGATCCACAAAGATGACCCTCGCGGTTGGTTTCAATGGTATTGTCGCTACTACATGGGACGTCGTCACACAGACGATGCGAGACAGATAAATAGATGGATAAAAATGAGAAGACATATTATCTGGTTGCAGAATGGTTGTGGGGTAAGAGGATCGCTCCTTTGTCGTCCTAGACAGAGACAAGCACTTTTGCACTGGGCTTATGACTCGAGAAAACTTTAATATAAAATGCTAGACTGATAATATGAAAATAATAATTTTATTACTAGTTGTAGGTATTGGCCTTTGGATAATATGGAGTTATGTAACTTCAGATGTGGAACAATTAAAATACTCTGTACTAGAGAAAAAAGAAAAATATGAAATCCGCAATTATGATAAATACATAGAAGCAAAAGTTGAGATTAATAAAGTTGGAACAGAGGCCTTGAATCAAGGCTTTAGAGTTTTAGCAAATTATATATTTGGTGGCAATGTGGGAAATAGTAAAGTTTCTATGACAGCTCCGGTTATGTCAGGGGAAAAAGTTGCCATGACGGCCCCAGTTCTGGCCCAAGAGGACTCGGGAGTTACTACGGTTGTTTTTTCAATGCCAAGTAAATATAGACTAGAAGATTTACCAAAAACAACAGACAGTAGAATCACCTTTACAGAAATAAAGCCAAAGAAAATAGCTGCTTACAAATTTAGTTGGTACTATTCTACTGATAGAATCAGTGAAAAGAAAAAAGAATTTATCAAAATCTTACAAGACGATAAACAGTTAATAAAAAGTGAACCAATCTTTGCAGGGTATAGTGGGCCAGGTACTATTCCATTTATGGCACGATATGAAATCCTTGTAGAAATAGAATAATGCATTAAATGTTATAATATCCAAATGGATAGAAAAATTCTAGTAATCAAAAAAACCAACCAAAAGTATTTTTATACCGAGTCACAAAATGCAAGAATTGAAAAAAATTGGCTAAAAATAAATAAAAAAAGAAAAAACCTTTTTAACGGAGTATTACTAAATTTGGTGGAAATAAAAATTGGCAAAAAAATTTCAACTTTTAAAGTTGACGATTGTTTGAGTTATAAAGATATAGTAGGGTTAAGATATCTAGATGGAGTAAAAAACAATAAAGTTAGTAAAAATCTACAAAAAATAAAAGCTGTTTCATGTACGATAATAGTTGAGACCTCTGACAAAAAAAGTTTTTTTATGGAAAGAGATGCGGGTGACTGGGAAAAGTCACTAGATTATCCAGGAGGTTTTATCCAACAAAAACATATAATAAATAAAAAACTTTTATTAGATGACTTTGTGGTGAGTAGACTATATTCTGATTTGGGTATAAAGAAAACAGAGATAAAAAATATCCAATTCCTTAAAATAAATGAAGATAAAAAAATATTGGAATATATGTTTGTTTATAAAGTTTTTTTAAAAATTTCTTTTGAAAAACTAAAACAGAGAGTAAATGTAAGATTGTATGAAATACCAGAAAAATATTCTAAACAACGCCATACAAACTTTTTTAGAATCCCGTTACACCCACCGCTAAAAAAAGTTTTATAAAATATGGAAATAATTGAAAAAATAAAAAAAGAGATTAAAGAAAAAAGTTCGCCACAGAGGAAAAAGGTAAATGAGTGGTTTTTTAAAACTGGAAAAGGGGAATACGGAGAAGGAGATATATTTATCGGTGTCTCAGTCCCCGAATGTAGGATAATTGCAAAAAAATATTTAAAAAAAATTAGTTTAAAAGAAGCCGGAGAAATTTTAAAGAGTAAAATCCATGAGGAAAGACTTTTGGCACTACATATTTTAGTTTATAAATATGAAAAAAGTGGAGGTATAGTGCAAAAAGAAATATTTAATTTTTACTTAAAGAATTTAATTTATATAAATAATTGGGATTTGGTAGATACTTCTGCGTCTTATATTGTAGGCAATTATCTTTTTAACTTTGAGAGAAAAAATATTTCTTTACTTTTAAAATTAGCAAAATCTAAAAATTTATGGGCAAAGAGAATTGCTATTGTTTCTTGTTTTTATTTTATAAAACAAAAAAGTGCCAAAGAAATTTTGGAGATTGCTGAGCTAGTCAAAAATGATAAACATGATTTGCTACAAAAAGCCCTTGGCTGGATGCTCCGTGAAGTTTACAAAAATATTGATGAAAGTTTTGTAAGAAAGTTTTTGCAAGAAAATATCAAAATATTACCTCGTACAACATTAAGGTATTCGATAGAAAAAATGGATTTACAAGAGAGAAAGATTTGGTTATCTAAAAAATAAATTAACTGAGCAATTTGTAAGCGACAGTGGATACTAAGGCAGTTATGAATGTTCCCCAGGCTATGTCTACAAAAACCAATTTTAAAGGCCAGTTTTTGATCGTTGCAAGATTTGTTAAATCATAAGTCATGTAACACATAAATCCAAACAATGCACCTGTTAAAATTATTTTTACCAAGTTATTTTCTGAAAGATTCGGAGTAACAACTAAAAATAAAATTCCCAAAACATAAAAAAAATAAAATAAAAAAGTTGGTAATAAACTAAACTCAATAGAAGCAGCAGGAGACATTAAACGCTTGTAGTAGTCCACCATAAGATATCCTAAAAAAATAAAATCTAAACCACATAACAATATAAAACTAATAATAAAAGTTGTGATATAGTTCATATTTACATGATAACATTATTTTTATTAAATTCCACACCCTCTTTTTCTAAAAGCGTCTTTTTGTTTTTTCCTAGGAGTCCATTGTAGTTGCCAACTTTCCCATCACTTCTGACTACTCTGTGACAAGGAATATTTTTGTTTGTATTTTTTTTCAAAATATTTCCTACAGCACGGGCAGCATTTATAATCCCTGCTTTTTCGGCAACTTGTTTATAAGTTAAAACTTTCCCTTTAGGGATTTTAGCAACAATTTCTAAAACTTTTTTATTCATGGGTTTTTATCTTTTCAAATTCGGTTTCTTTAAACTTTAATGTCTTCGAAAAGAAGGCTAAATAAATGACGCTACCGACAAGATTATTTACAATATCAGTCAAATTATTATAATAGTCGCCAACAGCATTTCCCGCATTTAGAAAAATTACAGCAAGGAACTCGATTATCTCATTTAAAGTTCCGATACCGATAGACAGAATTATCACAATTGCGATAAAAAGTTGAGAAGAATTTTTTCTAAACAAAAAGTTATCTTTGAGAATTTCATAAGAAATTCTCCCTGACAAAAACCCACCAAGTAAATGCATAAACCAGTCAAAACGAAAGAAACCAAAGAAGTAATAGTCGTACATCCTGACCTCCCCAAAATATATAACACCTCCTAAAATATGTAATAGAAGAAAGAGTGAAGAAAAAGCATATATTCCAGAATACTCTTTTAGATATTTATCAAAAAAGAGATTGCCCAAAACAAAGAGTGTCAAAAAGAAAAACATATAACCAACAAACTCAACATTGTTAATTTTAAATGATCTAATTAAAAAAACTAAAAGATAGGTAATAAAAAAAATATTTGTTAATTTATACAGGGCATGTATTTTAAAAAAATTCATATTTAATAAGTATAGCAAAAATATTATTTTAGTGTGTTAGAATTAATAAAATGAATTTTGAGTATCAGATCAAGAAAAGTAAGGGGAGAAATGTCAGGATTTCTATTAACAGAGAGACCAAAGTTTTTTTACATGTACCTAGGTTTTTTCCTGCATATCTCGCAAAAAAATTTTTAGAAAGTAAGAGGGGTTGGATTTTAGAGAAGATAGGAGAACAAAAAAAACACCCCCTTGCCCCCTCTTTTAAAAAGAGGGGGGATGCTCGTAAAGAATATTTAGAAAAAAAAGAAGAGGCCAGAAAAATTGTTTTAGAAAAATTAGAATTTTGGAAAAAGTTTTATAAAGAAAATTTTCAGATAGATTTTGTCTGGAAAAACGTAAGTATTAAAAATTCTAAAACCCGCTGGGGCAGTTGCAGCTCAAAAAAGAATTTAAATTTTTCTTATAAAATACATTCTTTACCAGAATCTGCTCAGGATTATTTAATTGTGCACGAGCTTTCCCACTTGCTACAGATGAATCACTCTAAGAATTTTTGGAAACTTGTTGCACTTGGTGTACCTGATTGGAAAGAGCAAAAAAACTTTTTAAAAACTTTTCGCTCAAATATTTTTTAATAGACTGTGGGTCTTTTCTTTTTTTCTATTAATCTTTTGTAAACAAAAAGTTTTTTTGAAATTATATGAAAAAACCGTTACATAGCGAGTATTTATTAAAAAATTAGTTTATACATACTGTAATATAATATATTTATTTAAAAATAATTTGTTTGCATCACTTTGGGTTATTTTGTTATTCTCTAGAACAAGCAAGGTATAACCACTTGCTTAAAAAAAATATATGAAAATCTACAACCAACCAGACCCAGAAGTTGACATGCCAATTGACCCAGTAATAGACCCTTCAATCAACCAATAGTTTTCATAAAAACACCAGAGAGAAATCTCTGGTGTTTTG
>CAYMOA010000033.1:0-2221 GCA_964391935.1 uncultured Candidatus Saccharibacteria bacterium
GCAAAAGCTGCAAATGATAATCAGCCAAAAACAGGAAATGTAGTCCCAATTAATAAAAATAAACCTAGTGATGATGCAAATTTCCAAAATAATTCTGGGATAATAGACAAAACAAATGTTATCTCTGGTGCGTTTGGAACAAAAGTCGAACAAGCACAAAATAATCCAGGCCTAAATAAGCAAGCAGCAGAAAATGTTTCTGACGACTTTGCGAAAAAGTTTTTTAGTGATCAAGGACAGGTAAGTAAGGAAGATGTTTCTAAAGATCTTGCTGGAAATGATTTTGATCAGGATAATTTAGAGGATATTAATGACAATGAAAGTTTTGACGATAGTTTACTATTGCGAAACCAAATTGACCAAGAAACTGAAGATGCAAATGTAATGGGCAGCAGGTCAGCTGCGGAAAAACTGGTTTTCTTTCCTCCTATAATTATTATTTCTTTCACTATCATCGAATACATCTGTTCATTACTTATAGGCATGGTCGGATTGGTCATTACTTTTATACCACCAGCTGGGTTTGTAATAGGTATGATAATCGGGATGGCAATTTATTTTTGGAAAATATTTTTTAATGGGGCAATCCTTATGTGGAGTATATTTTATGATTTTCAGTCAGAGCAAAGAATAAAATCTTTAAAAGATAATTCGAGATTTAAAAAAATTACAAGTATTTTAAGTGATAAAAGAAAATTGAAATTATTGGGTAAAATTACTGGTAAAGGCAAGTGGGTTATTTTCTCACTTGTTGTTAGCATATTCCCACTTGTTGATTTAATATGGCCAACTTCTTTTATATTAGCTGTACAAGCTTCACTTGCCAAGAAAAAAACAGTAGACGAATACAACAAGTCTATTGAAGAAAATGATTAACCTGCTATACTCCTTTTTACAATAGCAATTTTTGTTTATGCAATATACCGAAGAACATTATGCACAAATGTATAACGACTTACCAGAAGGTTTGAAAGAACTAGTACTTTCTGGTCGCTTGGCCATTTTAGTTTCGGCTATCGGGTCACGTCATGGACTGAGTGCGGACCAAGTTGCGGACCTCGAGCCATCTATCGAAGATGTGTGTTTAGGACTCATCACCAAAGACGAGTTAGTAGACAATATTTTAAAAAATGTAAATGTAGACCAACGTGTTGCCAATAGAATTGCAGCCGAGGCAGAACTAGAGATCTTAAATCCATTCGACGCAGAGCTAGTAATTGCTAGAAAACAAAAAGAAGACTTGGACGCAAAAATTTCTAAAGGAAATATTGCGATTGCAAAACCAAATACTACCCAAACAAAAGTTGCTGACAAAAAAGAAGTGGAGCCAAAAGATATTTCGGAACATGGTCAAGAAAAAAAAGTTACCGACTGGTATCAAAAAGGGGAGGAGAATAAAGAAAAAAATCCTGCTCAGAAAAGTGAACAGGTAACTTTTGATTGGGATAAAAGTTTATCAAAAAAAGTAGAGCCAGTAGTCGAAAATATTGCTCCGACTGTTGCACCAAATATAGAAAATAAACTAGACCAATTAACCGAAAGTATCAACAAGCTTGTAAATACTCGTTTTGGCGAAGGGGATAAAAAAGAAAATGGTATCAGCGCAGAAATGCAAGAACTTATCAAAAGACTAGAAAAAGCCGAAAAAGAAAATGAAGAAAATAAAAGGCTTATAAAATCTTTACAAAATCAAAGTCAAAAAGATGCAAACCCTGTGCAAAACATTTTTAGTGATAAACAAACTAAAATCCAAATAGACAAAGAGCGAAAAGTTGATATCAATCATGCAGAATTAAAAGAGGAAAAGCCATCAGGCAATATCCAGGTGACTTCAGTTTCAAAAAATATTCCTATCCAAAAAGAAGATACAAAAAAAGAACCAGAAATAATTTCTTCTACAGTTTCCAAGGATACTTTGGACTCTATAACCGAGATCAGAAATCGTGCAACTCCTGCTGAGCCCATAACATCTACTAAAAAAGTTTTGTCACTAGACGAACTAATTTCTAAAAATGATGACAAAATAAAAGCAAGTACCAAGACAACTCCCCAATCTGGAACTTTGGTTTTTCCTGGTGTAAATGACGAGAAAAAAATTGATATTAAAAATATTTCGCAAAAAGAAACTCTTCGAAAGACTTTATTAGAAGATATCGAATATTTACAAACTAAAAAAGATGAGATGACTGAGATCCAAACCGAGAGTATAGAAAAAACTAGT
>CAYMOA010000033.1:2321-4010 GCA_964391935.1 uncultured Candidatus Saccharibacteria bacterium
GTAGAGGACAAGATTTTCGGACCTTTTACTCTCAAACAATTTTCTTATCTTGCGGGAGGCTTTGGTCTTTCTATAATTATCTGGAGAACATTTTCCGAGTCTTCATTTGTACTTTTTTACATAGCACCTGTAGTTGGTTTTACTTTAGCTCTAACTTTTATGAGGCCAAATGGCAAACCTTTTATTGTCGTTTTACAGAATTTTTTAATGTTTTTATTAAAACCAAAAAAATATTTTTGGAAAAATCCTGGGACCGATGAGTCGAGGGAAAATGTACTGACTTTTAAAAATGAAAAAGAAAATGTTGAGAGAAAAGAGGCCAAGTTTGTAGGTAAACTTTTTAGTGGCGACCAAATAGAAAAGTTAGCCAAAGATCTGGATAAATAGAACCTATAGTTTGTTCTCTCGTAGTTTGCCCAATATATACCTCGTTTCTTTTGAATTAATTGGATATTCTCCGAGAAGAAATCCGTACTCTTGCATTTTCTTTTTTTGTTCACTTATTTCTAAATTAAGAAGTTCATTTTCTCTAATAAAAAAATTTTCTCCTCCACAGTAAATTAGGAGTTTTCCGTCTTCTATTAAAATATCAATCATCCTGTTTGCTATTTGTGAGGAACGAATATCTTCTACTGAGGCGCTTGATGGTGGTTTTTTTACAAAACCGATTTTTTTTCTTTTTGGGTGGTTGTGGATAGTGAGAGATGCGGCTGACTGAAAAAAATCAAGGAGATCTCTTTCGACATTGTTTAAAACAAAATCCAGCTCTTGGGCTTTGGTTAGCTCGCTATCAAAGGGATTATATTCTCCCACCATATCTAACTCCTCCATTAATTCATCTCCCCAATCATATGCCACATTGTCCTCACCGCCGGTAAAAAATAAAAAATTTCCATTCGCATCTCGAGTGAGAGAAATTTCAATAGGTAAAGAGTTGATTATTTTCAATGCTTTAAGATTCAAACTTTTTTTATCAATAATAGAAGTAAAAGGTTTTGTGGCTCTACTCTCTCCTGTCTCTTTTCTGTTTTGCTTGATTTGATTCCTGAGTATTTTCAAAACTTCCAATAATGGTTGAGGTTGGAAATTGGTTGGATTGTTAAGAACTTCTAACATTATTGCATTATATCAAAAAAGTTTAAAAAAATATCCTACATATTTATTTTCTGTTATACTCTAAAACAAGATGGATAATAAAGCGCAAAGTTTTGTACCAATAAAAAATATCAAAGACGGTATTTTATATATGGACGATGGCAGAATAAAAGTTGTCTTGACTGCGTCTTCTCTTAACCTAGCACTAAAAGGGGAAGAGGAGCAGGCGGCAATTATCGGACAATTCCAAGGTTTTTTAAACTCTCTCGATTTCCCGATACAGATACACGTAGAAAGTCGTCGTGTGGATATCAAACCATATTTATTTTCATTAGAAAAAAGACAAGAAGAAATGGAGGATGAGCTAATGAAAAATCAAATCCGTGAGTATCGACAATTTATAAAAACTTTTGCAGAGAGAACAAATATTATGAATAAAAGATTTTTCGTTGTGGTTGACTATGACCATGGGGAACAAGAAAACCAAAGTGGGGGGGGACTAATGAATAGTCTAGGGCTGGCCAAAGAAAAAGAAATGGGGGCAATGGAAATAGAAGAGTGGCGAACACAACTAGAGCAGCGTATTTCTGTGAT
>CAYMOA010000033.1:4110-5987 GCA_964391935.1 uncultured Candidatus Saccharibacteria bacterium
TTTCCAAAAACTTGCATTATATTTTTTATAGGAGTATGATAAATAACGTGGTAGTAAGTCCTACCATCTGCGCATGCCCACTTTGGGCGTTTCCTCCCTTGACTTGGGCCGTTCGCTTGCGAACGGCCTTTTTTTTGTTTTTTATTTTCTCTTTCTATTTTCTGAAAAAAAGTTATACTCACACTCATGTCCAGCTTTTTAGATTTTTTTACAAATAACACTCAAACCAAAAATGTTTTAAATAAGCAGCAAACCACTCTCACTCTAAAAGATATTGTTTCTCCTGCTGCCATAAAAATCGAACACAATACTATCAATATTTCTGGGGCATACTCTCGTACTTTTTTTGTTATCTCATATCCTAAACTGCTTAATGACTCATGGCTCGCACCACTTATTAACCTCGACAAAGTTTTTGATATTTCTATTTTCGTTTACCCGATAGACTCTGCAACCATTTTAAAAAGTTTTGAAAGAAAAGTGGCAGAAGTAGAATCACAAATACTAACCCGCAACGAAGACGGTAAAGTTCGTGACCCACAACTCGAGCAAGCATATCAGGACTTGGAAAATTTGCGTGACGCTCTCACACAGTCAGAAGAAAAAATGTTTGACGTAGGAATATATATCACCGTTTATGGTTCGACGATGGTAGAGCTCGATAAAGTTGAAAATGAGTTGCGAACAATGTTTGAGTCACGAAGTATTTTTTTGAAACCTGCTATTTTTCAGCAAGGAGAAGCCTTCACTAGTAATATTCCTGTGGGAAAAGATATTATCGGAGTACACTCAAAACTAAATACAGCACCTTTGTCCTCTACTTTTCCATTTATTTCTTTTGACTTAACAATGGATAAAGGTATTTTGTATGGGATCAATAGACACAATGCCTCTCTCATTATTTTTGACCGCTACTCGATGGAAAACTATAATTCAGTTTGCTTTGCTCGCTCCGGTGCCGGTAAATCTTATACAATCAAATTAGAAATTTTAAGAAGTTTGATGTTTGGAGTTGATGTAATTGTGATCGATCCCGAGTATGAGTATCGTCACTTGGCCGAGGCGGTAGGAGGTAGAACTTTTAACTTGTCACTTTCTAGTGACCACCACATCAACCCTTTTGACTTACCACAGGTAGGTGATGACGAGAGTCCAGAGGAAGTTTTCAGATCACACGTTATAGAACTTGTTGGACTTTTCCGAGTAATGCTAGGTGGACTTACTCCGGAGGAAGATGCTCTCATCGATCGTGCTATTGCCGAGACTTATGCATTAAAAGATATTGATGCTGACCAGGGTTGGGTAGGGGCAGAGGCACCACTACTTACTGATTTCGAACTTGTTCTAGCAGGGATAAATGGAACAGAAACCATTTTACAAAAAATCCAAAAGTATACTCGTGGCTCATGGAGCGGTTTCTTAAATCAAACTACCAACGTAGATATCGACAGACCGATGGTAGTTTTTTCTATTCGTGATATGGAAGACGACTTAAAGCCTGTTGCTATGTATTTAATTACTCACTTTATCTGGAATAGTGTGCGCCGTAAATTAAAGAAAAGATTGTTAGTAGTTGACGAGGCCTGGTGGATGATGAAGAGTGAGGACACTGCAAGTTTCCTTTCTTCTTTGGTAAAACGCGGACGTAAATATTTTCTTGGTATTTCTACCATCACGCAGGACGTGGGTGACTTTTTGCGTTCTCCCTATGGAGCTCCGATTGTTACCAACTCATCTATCCAGCTTCTTTTAAAACAGTCACCACTGGCAATTGATTTATTACAACAGACATTCAATTTAACTAATGAGGAAAAGTTTTTACTTCTCGAGTCTGGTGTGGGGGAAGGAATATTTTTCGCTGGAACCAAACACGTAGC
>CAYMOA010000034.1:0-5304 GCA_964391935.1 uncultured Candidatus Saccharibacteria bacterium
GTATCTCCTGATCCCAGTTCTATTTCAAAAAAATTTGACTTATCTAAAAATTGATAATTTTCATCTTGTAAATTAGTTAATTGGTAAACTTCAGTAATTCCAAGATCTTTAATTTTTTTAAGAATTAGATCTATAAGGGTTGGGTCGGAGATATTTTGATATTCTGGAAAGTTATTTACACCAAAAATTGGTTCAGCTTTTCCATTTACAATTTTATAAATTAAAATAGTATTTATACTTTCAAACTCATCTTCGGCTTCGTAACCAACGATTACATATTTACCTTCCATAACTCCTTGCTCTAAACTTTTTGATCTGGGTTTGCTCCTATCTTTTTTGGGACTTTTTTCTGACATAATATAAAGTCTATCAACTGGAGCTATTTTCTGCAATTAGTTAGGCTCGGACTTCATTTAAGAACTGCAACCAATTTAATTTATTTCTGGGGTTGTGATAGTTTTTATTTTTCCATACGAAACTCCGTATTCATTTTCTGAGACTAATCTATAAAAGTAAATAGTATTTGGTTTAATTTCTTTTGTAAATATTTTTACCTCGGTAACTTCTTCTCCATCACCAACATAAACAAAACCACTATAATTATCTGTTGACTCAGTTTCGCCATACTCGAACCAGGCAGTAGTAGGACTATTATTTGGGTTTACTTGACCACTAAGTTTTATTTTATTATCTAGAGTTTCTAGAGAATCGGTTTGTATAACAGAAGTTCTGACCTCTGGTGGAGCATGAACTGGCTCAATACAAGCCATTTCTGAACCTAGGGCTATAACACTCATGGTTCCTAAAATTCCAATAGTTATAAATGTTAAAATTTTTCTTCTCATACTTATATAGTCGTATAACCATGAGACTCTTACAAATTTTTTAGTTTAAGTATAAAATTTTTAGTTTTGCGAGACCTCGGTGGATTTTTACGGTGACACTGTTCTTACTTTTTTTATAAATATCGGCAATTTCCTGTAAAGACAAATCATCGACATATCGCATCTTCATTATTTTTTGATAGGCTTTTGGTAGTTTTGGGATTAAAATGAATAATTTCTCACCTTCAAAAAAATCTGAAACATCTCTTTCTTGAATATGTTCTGGGTCATAACCTTTTTCTATTATCTCGTCTAAAGATATAGACTTCCTGCTAGATTTTCTGTACTCATCGATAATTAATTTATTTAAAATATGGTAGAGAAAGGCCTGCATTTTTTCTATATCGTTACCTTTTACCAGATAACTCCAGGTTTTGTAAAAAGTTTCTTGGACCAAATCTTCGCCCAATTCGTGACTATTTAGTTTAAAAAATGCGTGCAGATTGAGTCCTTTTGAGTAAGTTTGATGAGCAAGTGCAAAGATAACTTGTTGTGTTGACTCGGTTTGTAGAGTCATTATGTAATATGTGTCGTTGGAATGAGCTCATTCTTACACATTTTGAGTTTAAAAGATAGTAAAAAAAGTTCTCGAAAAAATGTAAGAGAAAAGTTACTCAGGCGACAATACATCCGAAGAGATTTGAAAAAATTACAAATACAAAAACAAAACAATAAAACAAGAAGGAAAAATATGAAAAAAGTAATGGATAAAATGGAAAAGGATGAGTTTATAAAAAAAATAACCGCAGAGTGTTGGACCTACATCAAAACTGTGGTAGATATTGTACGTGAACCTATTTTAATCTTGGATGATAAATTGAGGGTGATTGCGGCCAATGAAAATTTCTACAGAAACTTTCAGGTAGAAGCCCGAGACACAGAAAAGAAAAATGTCTATGAGCTGGGCAATGGTCAATGGAATATTCCAGTATTAAAAAAACTTTTAGAAGAAATATTGCCTAAAAATACTTTTTTTAAAGGCTTTGAAGTCAATCATGATTTCCCTTTTATCGGTCATAAAATTATGATTTTAAATGCGAGACAAATACATTTTAGTGAGAATTTTAAAACAGAACTTTTCCCCTCGATGATTTTTTTGGCTATCGAAGATGTAACTGTGATGATGACAGTGGCAGATACCATTGCTCGACATGCAAAACAACTTGCCGCAGAGAACATCAGAATAAATACAAAACTAGAAGTAAATATCGAGCGTCTAGAAAAAGAAATTAAGGTTTTAAAAAAGAAAATAGTGTAAGAGCTCTTACACCCAGTCGACAATACAAGTGACGGAGAGAGAATAAAAAAATAAATCTTTCCACCAAATAAATAAAAAAATATGAAATTAACTACTAAAATTGGTTTAACTCTCGGAACTGTTCTGGCACTTCTGACCGGCTCTACTATGTTTGCACTGGCAGAACCATTGACTAGACAACTGCAAATGGGGATGAGTGGAAGTGATGTGGGAACACTACAAGTTTTCTTGGCAAAAGATGCTTCTATTTATCCAGAAGCTAAAGTTACAAATTATTATTGGACACTTACGAGAAATGCAGTGATGAGATTCCAAGCACAAAATGGTATTGCAACAGTTGGACGTGTTGGACCTCAAACACTAGAAGCAATTAATTTGCAAATGTCTGGAAATATGGGAACTGTTATACCTAGTGCAAATGGAGTAAGACCAGTTTCTGTTACATCTATTCGCAACAATAATAATGGTACGGTAAGTATTGATTGGACTACACCCAGAGCTAGTAATGGAGTTGTGTATTATAGTACTTCTCCTTTATCTGCTTATGAGAACGACAACTCTGTAACTATAAGTGGCAATACAATAAGTGCAAACAATTTTCAATTATCACAAAGTGTGCAAATTCCAAATGTGCAAAGTGGTGTAACATATTACTATGCGATCTATACGTCAGATCAAAATGGAAATGTTAACATGACTTGGCCTGCAACTTTTAGAAATAATTAATTAAAATAAATTAAATTAAAAAACAAAAAACGCCAAGCTTGGCGTTTTTTGTTTTTCTAACATTCTCTTAATTCACAGAATTTTAATTTTTTCCAATTACTAAATATATTCTCAAAATTGTCTTCTGCTTTCGCTAGATATAAAGTCATAATTGTCCCATGTGTAATTATCAAAATATTTTCACCAGAATATTTTTCTTCTAACATTTGTATTCCAGATTCAAATCTTTCCAAAGCTGTATAACCAGACTCAACTCCATTTTCTATTTGGTCTAAATTTGTAAGTTCTCTTTTCTTTTGATCTAAAAATTGTTCATCGGTCAGAAACTTCTTTTCTCTTTTTACTTCTACAAATTCCTCTGATTCAACTATTGGCAAATTTAAAAACTCAGAAATTGGTTTTCCTGTGGCAATTGCTTTTGGTTCGATAGAAGATATTATTTTGGTAATTCCATCAAATTTTCTCTCAGAAATATATTCATTAATTTTTTCTAAAGCGTCAGATGTTAAATCCCATTCTGGTGCCGGTCTATTTGGGTCCTTGTTTGTTTCCGCGTGTCTCAAAATTAAATACTTATTTTTCATAGGTAAATTATAGCAAATCTTGTTATAATATGTGCATGAAAAGTTTAGAAGGAGAAATTATTGAGTACATAGAGTGTTATCATAGTTTTGGGAAAATTATAGGAGAACCGATTTTTCCAAAACAGGGAATGAGTAGTACAGTTTTCTTTTTGCAGTTTGCTGATAATTTCGAGTTGGTTGTTAAATTTGGAGAAAGTGTAGATAAAGATTTGTTTTTTTTAAATATTTTAAATGAAAATAATTCTCACGTTCCTGTACCAAAAGTTTATGGTAGTTTCAGTATTCAAGACAAACATGTGCTTTTATTGGAAAAAATAAATGGAAAATTGTTTGGAGAAATTGAAAAAAATGAAATGGAAAAATACTTTCCAACTGTAAAAGAAACTTTGGCTGAACTTCACAAAATAATTAAGAAAACTACAGGTGAAGAATGGAAAAAATATTTAGAAAATATTTTTAATAAAAGTTTTTTAGATTGGTCGGAAATATTGGATAGAAAAAATCTAGACAAAAAGCTTGTTGAAAAGTTTACAAAAATTATTTTAGAAAAACTTAACAAAACTGATTTTTCGCATTTAAACTTGCTAGGCAGTTCTCTGCTCCACACTGATTTTAATCAAAGCAATTTGTTTGTGGATGAAAAACAGAAAAAAATAGTTGCCGTAATCGATTGGGAAGAAGCTGTGTTTGGTGACACTGTTTATGATTTTGCTCGGTTTCATCTTCATCTTTGGCATCGAGAAATAAGCGAGGAAAAAATAAAGATATTTTTAGATTCTTTAAATTTAAATGAAAAAGAAAAAGAAAGGGAAGAGTTATATTTTCTTATTTTTATTGTTCATTATTTGGCGTATTATTCAGAAAAAGAAAATGAGTTCAATTTGGTGAGAATTGATAAACATCAAAGTTTTTTGTTAGAATATAAAGTATGAAAGAACAATTAATTTTAATTGGTGGAGGTAGAACATATAGAGATAGAGAACAGATGATGCAAAACTTCATTAATTTTGACATTGATATGGAGTACAGAACAAAATCTTGGAAAGATTGGTTGTCTTGGTCATTAGAAGATAAATACGAATTCATAACAATGAAAAGACCGCTCGTAGACAATGCTGACTTTTCTGTCTGGAAAATAATGTTTGAAAAGTATTTTGTAAAATTAAATACAGAAAATCTGACCATTGTTTCTCATTCACTCGGCACAATATTTATCCTCAAGTATTTGGTAGAAAATGGTTTTAATAAAAAAATTAAGCAACTACACCTGGTTTCACCAATTGTTTCTAATGATTTTCAACCAGTTGATGATATAGAGGACACTGCTACTTTTACTTTTGATATTTCCAAAATTTCTGAGATAAAGAAATATGTGGATGATCTACACATTTGGCACTCGACAGATGACACTATGTGCATTTATAAAAATGCGGAATATATCAAACAGGAAATCCCGGAGTCAACACTGCACACATTTTCAGATAGAGGGCATTTTTTGCAATCAACTTTTTGGGAGTTGTTTGATGTATTGAGAAAATAGTTTATGAAAAATATTTGGATATCAGGGAGTATAAATAGCGGAAAAAGCACTGTGGCAAAAATTTTAAGTAAAGAACTTAAAATGGCAGTTATAGAGTTAGATGTTTTTTCTGAGTTTGTAGAGAACTTTTTAAGTTTTGAGGGATACGTAAAATTGAATTGGGAAATTATTCCAAAAATTCTAGAATTTTATAATTCGAAAAATATTTCTGTGATTTGTATTTATCCAGTTTCAGAAAAGAAATTTTCAGAACAAAAAAGTTTTTTAGAAAATTTTCAAATATTCGCTCTAGACCCGGGTCTAGAGATTGCT
>CAYMOA010000035.1:0-5209 GCA_964391935.1 uncultured Candidatus Saccharibacteria bacterium
TGCTCGAGTGGCGGAATGGTAGACGCAAAAGACTTAAAATCTTTCGGCCTTAAAACCGTGTGGGTTCGAGTCCCACCTCGAGCACAAGCCAAAAAAAATATCCTTGATGGATATTTTTTTTGGCTTGTTTTTGGGACTCGAACAGTCCCACCTATTAGTAAACTAGTTGTCGATAGTTTTTTTATGCTAGTAAGTGGGACTCGAACAGTCCCACCCAGTCCACCAAGTATGTTACACTTAATAAATATGCCAACAATATTAAATCTAATTTCTCAGCTTGGTTATTTCAATATTATTCCAATTTTCGTTATTATTCTCATCGCCTATTTTTTAATCAAGGGTTTAGAAATGATTTTTAAAATTCTAGCTTATATGTTTGTGATTGTAATAATTTACTATTTTTTCGGCGATATAATATTTTCATTAATTAAATCTGTGTTATAATTGGTTTCCTATTGGTGACGTGGTGAAGCGGCTTAACACTGCGGTTTGCAAAACCGCCATTTCATGGGTTCGAATCCCATCGTCACCTCCATTTATTTAGAAAGTATTTTTTCATGTTTTACATTCCACGGAGGTCTATTTATACATAGTATTTTAAGTGGTTTCCTGCCTTTGTTTTTTATCTTGATCAAACCACTTTTACCTTTTTGTTCTAAAATATCTCCAAACTTAAATACTCCTGAGATTGCTCCTTCGTATGTAGCTACTCCTTCTAATATAATTTCATACTCATGCATATTTGAAAGAAGATGTATATGTACTAAACTTTTTCCTGGCGCAATTTCTAATATACAGAGACTTTCTTTTTTCGTTCTATTACCATCCCAGGTAATTGCTTTCCAGCCATTATTTTTTCTTATTTTTAATCTTCTCTTTATCAATTTCATATTAAATTTTATAACTCCCCGCCGCCGAGGCATTTTTCTTCGTCATACAAAACAGCAAACTGTCCGTGAGCAAACTCAATTTTTTCGTCACAACTCACTTCTAATATTTTTTTTTGCTCATTATAATTTATAAAATTAATTTTAATTTTTTCTCCTCTATAACGTATTCTCATAGAAAGTTTTTTTGCATTCTGTATATCTTCTAAATTATTTGTAAAAGAAAAGTTTCTAATGACTAAATTTATTCTTTGGGAATGTCCACCCTCTTGTCTCAAGAGGGGGTTCGGGGGTGTTTTCACACTAACTGTGATAGTATTTTTGTCCAAGTTTTTTCTAATTACATAAAAATGTTTTTGCTCAGCGGAAAAATTGTTTATTTTAAATCCATGCCTTTGCCCAATAGTGTAAAGTATGGCTCCCTCATGAGTTCCTATAATTTCACCCTGATCATTTATCACATTCCCTTTTTCTGGTTTTAGTTCCCTTTTTAAAAATTCTGACATTTCTAGATCACCAACAAAACAGATTCCCTGGGAATCTTTTCTAGTTGCCACAGGTAAATTATTTTTTTTTGCTATTTTTCTAACTTCACTTTTTTGTAAATGACCAATGGGAAAAAATATTTTAGAAAGTTCTTTTTGAGTTAGCTGAGATAAAAAATATGATTGATTTTTTTCTTTGTCGTTACTTTCTAGCATTTCATAACCACCCCTAACCCCTCCTTCAAAAGGATGGGAAACAACAGAATAGTGTCCAGTCGCTACAAAGTCAGCTCCATTTTTTATTGACCATTTTAAAAAGTCGCCAAACTTTATTTCTCTGTTACACAACATGTCTGGGTTCGGAGTATTTCCTTTTTTATATTCGTCCAATAAATAGGCTACAACTTTGTCTTTATACTCATTTTCTAGGTTCAGTGTTATAAAAGGTATGTCCAAATAGGCTGCTGTTCTAATCGCCGAGATGCGATCAGTTTTCCAGGTGCAAGGTATCCAGTCGGGTTGCCAACCACGGATAAATACACCAGTTACATTATAACCTTGTTCTTTTAACAAAAGTGCGGACACACTAGAGTCCACACCCCCTGAAAGCCCAACAAAAACATTTTTACTATCCTTACTCATTAGACAGATAATACCACACTCTTTTCCCCCTTTGAAGGGGGTGGACACGAACGATAGTGAGTGCCGGGGATGTTATAGTGGCCGAAATTTTATCAAGTCTTTACCAGTGGCACCTAAAACATTCCTAGCACAACTTGTAAAATCAATAGCATTTCCTGTCCACTCTGCAGGTCCAAAATCCCCCAGTGGAAAAACTGCACGCTTTCCATTTTTTATCATAACTACTTCAATAGCTCTGTTTTTAATTAAATTTTTTATTTTTATCACACAGTTTGTATTCTTTGTTTTTACACAATAGTCTAAACTTGTTCCAAAAAACTTATCAATAGTTTTATAAGGCAGAGATACAATACAAGTTGATTTTAAATATGGGTTATAACCAAAAGCTGTGTACTTGTTCATGATTTGCCCTGCTTCCTTTTTCCCACCATTCACTGCAAACAAAGTTCCCCAGCCTGTTACCCAACCATAAAATGCAGAGTAAGCTTTTTTGTTCCAGTTAATTTTACTCACCACTTCTTCATTCAAAGGTTCAATAATTGATCTTTCAACTAATAATTCTTCTTTATTTTTAATTTGTTTGTCAGTATTAATAGAGCCTGAGTTAATAGAGTTTTTCAAACCAGTCTCTGACTTACTATTATATTCATTTTCAATAATATGTATTTCACCCAGGTCTGTTTGTAAAATTCCACTGGTTTTAATTTTTTCATCCTCTTGATTTTTTTTTATTTCAATAAATTTTAAATAATCTTTTGTTGAAAATTGCTGACACTCCTCTGTCATTTCTAAACCTAAGTAAAGTGAGTCTGCACACCCTACAAACAAATCTCTTTTACAATCATCTTTTTCATTTATATTTTCATAATCACAAGTTTCATTGACGGTGGATTTCAAATCTGTATTTATCACTAACAATTTCATTTTGGCTTGCACTTCTTTTTGTTTATTTTGTAATAGTAATAAATCTTCATAATCAAAGTTCTCTGGTGCATCAGGGTTTTTTGTTTCTGAAATATTTTTTGTATTCGTAGAAACTTCTTTAAAAGAACTTACTTCTGTATTTAGTTGAAATTTTTTTATCAAACTTTCATCTTTATAAACAACATTTATTTCTGAATTTGAAAAATAATATTTTAAACTAAAAAAAATAATTAAAGTAAAAATTATCGTAGTGATAGAGATAATTAAAATTAAAAAATTTTGTTTTGACATTTTAAGCATTCATCATTTTTTTGTAAACTTGATAGAGTGCGCGAGCGTCAGCGAGCGCCGTGTGAGCATTCTCATTTTTTATCTGGAATAGATCACAAAGGTAACGTAGAGAATATTTTACATCAGGTCTATTATAGAGTCTGGCAAAAGCAATGGAAATAGTGTCTAACTTGTAACGAGCCATTGTATTTTCCATCCCAGCTCTTTCAAAACTTTTTTCCATAAAGGCTGCATCAAAAGTCAAGTTATGAGAAACTTGAACTGTACCCTCTAGTTTTTTTGCTAAAAACTCCATTGCATTTTTTAAGTCCGGTGCGAACATCCACTCTGTATCGTTATATCCATTTACCCGCAAGGCGTCTTCTTCTGCATCTTCGATCCTCTCTGGCTTTATTTTAATCTCGAATTCTTCTATTTTTTCTATACTAGGACCGAGATTCCCATCACGTTGTATTTGTTTGGCTAGTACGACTCCCACTTGTATAACTTCATGTTTTTGTGGGTCGAGTCCAGTTGTTTCCACATCTAAAAATGCCAGTATTAAGTCTTTCATATTTTTCTTAGTTTAACACAAAAAAATTATTTTAATAAATATTTAACTTTATTCATAACATGATCGTCATGGTCGGTTGCATAATACATTTTTCCATCTCTTCCAGTTAAATAATAAATATAATTATTTTTCTTTGGATAAATTGCCGCCTTAAAAGCATCTATTCCTGGGTTAGAAATAGGTCCGATAGGTAGTCCTTTATTTAAGTAGGTATTATAATCATTTTCCTTTTTCAAATCTTTGTAGAGCACTCGTTCTTTCCAGACTCCACTGCCATATTGTACTGTTGCGTCTATTTGCAGTGGCATTCCGAGTTTTAATCTATTTTGTATAATCCCAGAGACAATTTTCATATCTTCCAAACCTTTAGCTTCTCTCTCGAGCATTGAGGCAATTATTATTTCTTGTTTTGTTGGTAGTCTCCCAAAATTTTCTAACATGGTTTTATTAAACTTAGTTTCGAACTCTTGCAAAATTTCTTCATTGGTAGAAAAAGCAAAGAAATAATAAGTATCAGGAAAAAGATATCCCTCCTTTGCTTTGGCGAGAAAATCTTTTTTATCGAATTTGTAAATATAATTTGCCAATCGGTCAGCTATTTGTTTTTTTGTAAAACCCTCTGGTATCAAAACTGCCAGAGAAATAGGTCGCGAAGTAATAATTTTTATAGCTTTATAAGTTGACACAGGTTTGTCAAAAGCATATTGACCACGATAGAACTTCTTCACATTTAAAATTTTACTTACAACCTTAGCCCAAAAAACATTATTGATAATTCCTTCTTTTTGTAGATTTTCAAATATCACTGCGCCGCTCTGGTCAGCTTCTATTATAAACATTTTTTTTTCTGTAAATTCACCTGTTGGTACAAATATTTGAAAAGAAATATATGCAGTAAAAAATATCCCCACAGTCAGAATTGCCAAAATTATTTTGTAAAAATTATTTTTTATAAACATATTATTTTGTAAGTATAACATTTAATAAAAAAGTCCGAGCACATTGCTGTGCTCGGGATAGTCTAGCTGGATCATCTCGGATTTAGTCGAAAGCACTAGATGATCCATCGTAGTCGTCACGAGTAGAGCTTCCAGTGTTACTAGTAGAGTTTCTCGTGGAGTTACCACTTTTCTTGTCGACGATCCTTTGCACCTCAGCCTCGAAGTTCCCCTTCCGATCAGACTCCGCCTTGTCGGCGATCCTACGGTCGGCTTCCTTCTCGGCAGCGGATTTAAAGAACCAGCTCATGTGAGCCTCCTGTTATTAAGGGTCGAATGTTGCGTTTGGCATCATTACCAAACCAACCACTTTTAATATAACATAAATATTTACAATAATCAATGGTCATTTTATTTGATGCAATTCTTATACTGGTAAGTTAAATGGTGGGTCGGATTTGGTTGAGCCTATCACATTACTACTTGTAC
>CAYMOA010000036.1:0-5155 GCA_964391935.1 uncultured Candidatus Saccharibacteria bacterium
CCATTGCCCAGCAAATTGGTTGCAAAAGAGTGACGTAAAACGTGGGGTGTAACTTTACGAGATATCCCGCAAAAAATGGCATAGTCACGAACAATCCTCTCAACACTTCTGGTTGTCAGTGGGGAGTCCTCAGAATTTTTATCAACATTTATTTTTGAGTGATTTACAAATAAATAATTATTCGTATCTTTTCTTTCTTCCAAATATCTTTTAATTGCTTTCTTAGCGTCAGGTGTAAAAAAAACTACGCGTACTTTCTCACCTTTCCCGCGAACAGAAACTTGGTCGACAGAAAGGTCCAAAAATCGAGATAGAGAAACGAGCTCAGAAACACGAAGTCCTGTAGAAAATAATGTTTCTAAAATAGCTTTGTCACGTAATGCTTTTAAATAGTCACTTGCTAGTTCTTTTTGTAAATTCTTGGTTCTTTTAGACTTGGCTTTTATACTTTCTAGATTTCTAAACTTTTTTTCTGGAGCTTCTAAAATATCATTGAGCTCTTTTTTTGTTATGAGGTCGAGCTCACGTTCACCGACTTTTGCAAGCTCTATCTGGTCAGGGGCTACACTTTGCACTTTATTTTTAGAAAGAAATTTTAAAAAACTACGGAGTGCAATCATATAATAATTCTGTGTTTTCTTTTTTAGTGTGGCACCTCGCAAATCTTGGCGGACATTTTTATTGGGGTTAGCTAGCTGTCTATTTAAAAAAAGTCGGTACTCACGCAAAAGTTTTTCATCTACATTGCTGGCAATCTTGACCCCACTTTTCTCGGCGAATTCGAAAAATTTATTTAGATACCTATCATAGTTTTCTACTGTTTTTAAACTACGTCCTTTTTCTATTTCGATATATTCTAAAAATCTTGATTTCAGATCTTGTAAATCATTTCCCATACTGGAAACTAGTTTAGCACAATACTATTGAACTAGATTTATATATTTTTCATACCCAAACTCCTGCATCTTTTCTAGTGGTATAAATTTTAGTGCGGCGGAGTTCATACAATATCTCTTGCCACCACGGTAGGCTGGACCATCGTCAAATACATGCCCAAGATGTGAGTCAGCAATTTTACTCCTAACCTCTGTGCGAGAATAAATTAAATAATTATCAGTTTTTAATGTGAGAAAATCGATATCGATTGGCTTTACGAAAGATGGCCAGCCAGTACCCGAGTCATATTTGTCAGTAGAAGAAAAAAGTGGCTCACCAGAAACAATATCTACATAAATACCTTTTTCATAATTTTTGTCATACTCGTTTTGGAAAGGTGGCTCGGTACCTTCTTTTTGTGTGACTTTATATTGTAGTGGAGTTAAATTTTTTATTTTTTCTGTAAAATCTTGACCCATGAAGTTCTCAAAAGTCTTGTCTCCTTTCCAATTATTTTTTATAAAATCTGTGCGACCACTTCCTTTTTTAAAATACTCGTAACGGACAGGATTTTTCTCCGCATAGTCTTGGTGGTATTCCTCGGCAGGATAAAAAACCAAATCTTTACCATCTAATATTTCAACGACTATTTTCTGATCACTAAACTTTTTGGAATCTTCTAAAACTTTTTTACTTTCTTCTGCAAGTTTTTTTTGTTCATCTGTAAAATAATAAATTGCAGAAGTGTATTGAAAACCAATATCCGAAAATTGACCATCTGCTTGGGTCGGGTTAACACTGTGCCAATAGTTTACTAAAAGTTTTTTAAAATTATTTTCACCCGGTTCAAAATAAACTATGACTGACTCTCTGTGGTCGGTCTCATGATGACTCACTTGTTCATAAGTTGGGTTAGGAAACTTGCCTCCAAAATACCCAGAGATAGCTGACACAACTCCAAAGTCAGGATTAAAAGAAGCCTCGGTACACCAAAAACAACCCCCAGCAAAAACTATTTTCTGTAGTTTTCCATCGAGAACTTGTTGCTCAAGAGAAATTATTTTAGGGTCGTTTTGCATGATATTTTTAGAAGTTAATTTTTGATAAATGACGGTGGAAAAATAGTAAGTTACCAAAACAATAGCCAACAGAATTATTAAAAGAAATATTTTCATATCTACAGTATAGCAAGGTTGTCAAATTAAAATCCCCCAGCTTACTTATTTAAAAACCTGCCCAGAAAAAAAAGTAGGATAATTGCCAAAACAGAAATTGCAATATTAAAATAGGAGAGCATCTTAACCGAGTCACCAAAATGGACAAAAGCAATGGTCCCCGGAATCATCCCGATTGCCGACCCAAGAAAAAAATCTTTGAATTTTACTTCGGTAACTGCCAGAGCAAAATTTAAGAAGTTATATGGAAAAATTGGTAATAGACGCAATATAATTACAGTGTGCAGACCTTTGGTAAAAAGCCTATTCTCAAACTTGTCGAGACTTGGGTATTTACCAAGTATTTTTTTCTGGACAAAATCCCGAAAAATATATCGTGCTATAAAAAAGGCACACACTGCTCCCAAAAGATTACCAATTATAGATATAATTGTTCCCCAAAAAGTCCCAAAAAGGGCACCAGAAAGGATGGTTAGTGGCGTACCTGGGACAAAAGTCACTCCACTGATAATTTTAGCCAATATCATATAGAGTCCAGCAGTAAATAGGTCTTGCTGGTTTACAAATTGGGCAAATATTTCGAAATATTTCGTAAACATGACATTAGTAGTGTAACACGGTTATCACTATTGCTTTTACTGAGTTTTTGTGATAGAATCTCGTGTAATAAAAAGAAATTAAATTATGTTAACTAAAACCAAAAAAGCAAATGTGGTAAAAAAACTTGGTAAAACTGACAAGGATACTGGTTCTCCAGAGGTACAAGTTGGTCTTTTAACTAAGAAAATAGAGGAACTTTCTAAACACCTTAAAATAAATAAGAAAGATATCCACTCTAGAAGAGGTTTGATCCAGATGATTTCTGATCGCCGTAAACACATGAAATATTTGCAAAAGAAAAGTCCAAAAAGATATTCTTCTGTAACCAAAGAATTAGGTCTATAAAATAAAAAACTTGAGTCACCAGCTCGAGTTTTTTATTTTATCATTGTTTTCGTATGGTACACTAAATATCAAATATGTCAGCAATATCAACAAAGAAAATTTTTCTCAAATTTCTACCTTTTTGGTTTTTCATTTTATTTTTTAAAATCTCGGCAAGTTTACACTATACTTTGATGGCACCACTCGGGGAGTCCATTCTACCTATCTGGGTTGTTGGTTTTCTAGTCGGATTCGCAGCGTTTATCCAACTTGTTTTAGATGTTCCAGCGGGGAGACTTTTAGATAAATTGGGTTACAAAAGATTGATCATACTGAGCAATCTTTTTTTTATTTTATCTGGTGCATCTTTCTTTTTACCCTTTAACACAATCACATTTTTAATTACTTTGTTAACATCTGTTTTTGGTTGGCTATTCATAACCCCGGGTATCAATGCATACCTACTCTCTCAGGCAAGCGAAGACAGTGGTGGGAGAGTTATGTCATTTAATGATGTTTTTTCTTCTCTTGGAGTTGTGCTGGGGAGTTTTGGTCTTTCATATATTTTACTATTAGAACATAAATATATGGGAATAATACTACTCATACCATTTACACTGAGCTTATTATTTTTAATTTTTAGTCCGAAAGAGAAAAGAAGAATCCATGAAGTTAAACATGAAATAGAAAATAAACATTTCTATATAAAAAGAAAATATATCCACGACCTTTTTAAGATCATGACAAAACTAAACCCGGCAAGTACCATGCTTTTACTTGTAGGTTTGTCTTCTTCTATTTTCTATGCGGTTATCTGGTTTGTAATCCCACTGGAAATTGCTCAAAACTCATCAGACATACCGTCTTTTGCGCTTGGTATTTTTGATTTTTCTATTGTGATTTTCGGTTTCTTTCTTGGTAAAATGGCAGATAAACTCAACAAAAGAAAAGCTGTTTTTTGGGGACTTGCAACTTACTCTTTTTTTGGACTACTACTTGGTTTTAATTTAAATTTACTTTTTATCTTATTTGGTTTTCTGGCAACTACAGGCGAGGAGCTTGCCAATCTTTCTCTCTGGTCCTGGCTCCACTCGCTGGACAAAGACCATGCAAATGATGGTTTAGTTGCAGGCATAATTACTTTTGCCCAAGACCTCGGTTGGACTATAGGACCGATAATGGCTGGACTTTTGTATATTTACATCGGACCCACTTATGTTATTTGTTTATCGGGAATAATATTACTTTCCGTATGGACTGTTTATGAGTTTGTTTTTAATAAACATAATCAAAATTTAGTCGGGGAATTTATACCGCAAAAACCTCATTTCAAAAGACATAAAGCCTAGATTTGACATATAATTTAAAAGATATATAATCTGACTCAGGTTAGTTAACCCACAAGAATTTTCAAAGTTTAGGTTCTCTATTTTGTAAAATACTGTATACTTCGAAAGTCTTATTATAAGGTACTCTCAATTAATTTTAAAAGAAAAAATATTTATGGCAGCAATCAAGCACATTAATCAGCGTGTAGCAGTTTTCATTGACACACAAAACCTTTATCATACAGCTAAACATGTTTATAAAAATGCTCGAGTAAACTTTGGTCACATAGTAGAAGACGCAGTGGCAGGACGATCTCTTGTACGTGCACTCGCCTATGTTATCACTACTGAGAGTGGCGACGAGAAAAACTTTTTCCTTGCTCTCGAAAAAATGGGAATAGAAATAAAAACCAAAGACCTCCAGTCTTTTGTTGATGGAACTAAAAAGGCTGACTGGGACGTGGCAATAGCCGTGGACGCCATCCGTATCGCACCCCGTATTGACGTGGTTGTATTAGTTTCTGGTGATGGTGACTTTGTACCGATGGCAGAATACCTCAAGCAAATGGGCGTACAAGTTGAGGTAGTTTGTTTCGGACAATCAGTTTCAGCTAAACTTTTAGAAGAAGCAGATATTTTTACAGATCTCGCAAAGGATACAGATTATTTCCTGATCCAACCAGGAAGTACTGGTCGTACAAGAAGTAACGATACTAGAACCAGTGATAGAACAAGTGGTCCAGATAAAAAACCAGGGTTTAAACCACGGGGCAATTTTGACAAAAGCAAACCACGGTTTTCTAAAAACCCAGAAGTTTTTAAAGAACAACTAGAAGCAGCCCAAGAAGAATC
>CAYMOA010000037.1:0-5119 GCA_964391935.1 uncultured Candidatus Saccharibacteria bacterium
ACGCCGAATTTTCGAGAGAACTCGCAACCATAACTTGTGATATTGATATAGATATTCCAGAAAATGGGAAATTTATTCTGCAAGAACATTTAAATAATTTAAAAAATTATTGTGAAGACTTTGGTTTTGTTTCTATTAAAAAAAGATTGGAAAAAATGGAAGGTTTAACAAAAAACAGGGATGAAAAAGGAGAAGTAGTTATGACTGATTTTGTGGAGATAGGGGGCCTCACCCCTAGCCCCTCTCCTGCAGAGAGGGGAACAAGTGCCCCAACCAATAATAGCTTCTCCTCTACCGATTTTAAAAAGATACAAATTCTTTTTTGGTTGTTAAATTCTCAAGAAACCAATATTGATCAAGAGAGAGTGAATTATTTATTACAAAAAATGTCTTTATCTGAAAAAGAAAATATTATACAATCTTTAGAAGAAGAGGTTGCGAAAAAAGATTTGGATTTTGTATATAAAGAAATAGAACTTCCACTCATACCAATCCTTGAAGAGGCCAATGTGGCTGGGATAAAAGTTGACCGAGAAAAATTAAAAAAACTTTTACAAACTTATGAAAAAAATCGGGCAGAGTTAGAAGAAAAAATATATAGCCTTGCGGGGAAAACTTTTAATTTGAACTCTCCCAAACAACTCGGAGTTATTTTATTTGAAGAATTAAAAGTCCAGGATGTCGGTGCAACCAAAATTAAAAAGACTGCAGGTGGCAAACTTTCTACTCGATTCGAAGTCCTCGAAGAAATGAAAGACAATCACCCGATAATACCGCTACTTCTTGACTTCCGAGAAAAAGAAAAAATGATCAATACTTATCTCGAACCACTTTTGGTTTATTCTCAATTTGACGACAAGATCCACACAACATTTATCCAAACCGGTGCGCAGACCGGGCGGTTTTCTTCTCTCAATCCCAATATGCAAAATATCCCGGTAAAGGGCGAAGAGGGTGTAGAACTTCGCAAATGTTTTATAGCCGACGAGGGGAAAGTTTTGCTAGCTGCCGACTACTCACAGATAGAGCTGCGCATCGCTGCCATGTTATCAGAGGAAGAATATCTGAAAGAAGTATTTGAAAAAGATGAGGACATCCACGCCAGTGTAGCAGCAAAAATGTTTAAGAAAAATAAAGAAGATATTTCTAAAGAAGAGAGAAACGCGGCAAAAGCTATGAACTTTGGGATACTTTATGGTATGGGAGTAAACTCAATTAAGAATACTTTAAAAGTTGAGCGAAACGTGGCCCAGGCTTTTTATGATTCTTATACGCTCGTGATGCCAAGCCTTATGAAATATTTAAAAGACACTATTGGTAAAGCCAAAGACATGGGTTATACAGAAACACTGTACGGACGTCAGAGAAATATCCCAGAACTTTTTTCTAATATCCCAATGATCCGTGCCAGTGGGGAACGCTTCGCTATGAATGCGCCGATACAAGGGACCAATGCGGACATTATCAAACTAGCAATCACAGATTTTAAAAAAGTTTGTGTAGAAAAAGGTTGGACGGATGTGTATGATAAAAAAACCAGAGAAAAAATCTCACCAAAAGTGACTTTTCTTTTACAAATCCATGATGAATTAATTTATGAAGTAGACGAAGATATGAAAGATGAAGTGGGGGATGTCTTAAAAAATGTGATGGAAAGTGTGCTAGAAACCCACAAACCAAAAAATAAGTTTTTACCTGTGCCGATAAAGGTAAATGTAAAGAGCGGCTATAATTGGGGCGAGATGTAATATGTTAAAAATAATTGCCACCAAAAGTGAAGGGGAGTTGTATGGAGTGATCCGAAAAGAGAGACCAGAAAGTTTTGGGAAAGTTTTAGATTGCCCACTCGACGAGGCACAGGTGGTGGCTGAGAATATTTCTATTTTTGGAGATAAAAGCACCTATCTCCTGCGAATTAAAATAGGGAACAGAAATGTAGTAAATGAAGAAGACTCACAATATTTAAACAAAAGTTTTTTTGAAAGTTTACATAATTCTGAACATTTATTTTTCCTCCATGGTTATGGGGCTGAGTTTATTAAACTTTGTGAGGGGCAAAAGATAATTAAAATAGAAGAGGTGGTAGTAAATGATTTTCCTACAGAGTTGGTGACGGCTTTGCAAAAGCATGACAAGAAAAATTCTTGGGATTTGCTTTTAAAAGAACTTGCTAAAAAAGATGCAGAGCCGATACACGGGTCCTGTGTTTTTGCTTACAAAACTTTACTTGTTTATTTGAATGATACCAAAAAGAACTCACCCAACAGTGGAGTGAAAGATTTTCCTTGGAACTCGGCTAAGAGAAATGCCATGGCGGGCAAAAGGGAAAGACAAGAAGTGATTGATAAATATTTTGATTTGGTCGTTTCCTATCACGAGGCCCGCATGGGAGAACTCAACTTGGCAAAGAAACTAGAAAAGTGGGTTTTGGAAAAATAGTTTTTTGAGTGTATAATTAAAAGTATGAGTAAAACATTGATTATTATTGAGGACAAAGATGAAGTAGCAACTTCTATCGAGATGTTTTTTAAGATGAAAAAGTTTAATACAATAAGAATTGATTCGGCAGAAATAACTGAAAGTGAAATTAAGAGTATTTTAAGTGGTGTAGAGGGGGAAGTTGTTGTGGTTTCGGATTACAATGATGAAGTGACAGGAGCTAGTTTTTCTAAAGTAGCCGCAGAAGTTGTTAAGGTACTTAGACAATCTAACATCAAACCTTTCTTTGTTGCTAATTCCGCTAATACTAATACAGATTTGATTAAAGAAATATCAGTAGTTCTTGGTGAAGATTTTAAGGCAGATTATTCTGAAATTGGCAAATTAGCGAAACCAATATTTGACAAATATATGGAAAATAGAGAGATGCAGGAAAATAAGGTATTGGCATGATTAGATTTGAAAAAAGATAAAAGTGTGGTATAATCTCGACTAAATTTCCCGATAAAATTGTTTGGAAATTGTCTGCTCCTATAGCTCAGTCGGTAGAGCACCTGCCTTTTAAGCAGAGGGTCGTTGGTTCGATTCCAACTGGGAGCACTTGAGAAAAAAAGCCTGAACGGCTTTTTTTACTACAAGGGCTAGGTTTGCGAAAAGCAAACCTCGGATGGTAAGATTATAGATAATAAAATATGCATTTCAAAACAATTAAAAAAATTCTCAGAAAATTCTACTTCCAAAATATCCTCGGCTTTCGTCACCACACAGTTATTTTGCGTCACAAGATTTCTGATGAACAGGAAAAGTTTTTACAAAATCACCACCTCTTTTTAACTTTAAATAAAATAAAATCTTTTCAAGAAAATAATTCTGTACCTCTTTATTTAGAAATAGGTTTTGGGAGTGGCGAACACTTGGTAGAGTTGGGAAAAATAAACAGAGAAAATAAAAATCTGAAAATCTTGGGAGTAGAGTTGTACAAACCAGGTGTAGTTAAAACTCTTAAAAAAATAGATGTAGAAGAATTAGAAAATGTTTTTGTAAACTCAGACGATGTCAGAGATGTTTTACAAATTCTTAAAAAAGAAAGTTTGCAAAAAACTTTTATACTTTTCCCTGACCCCTGGACTAAAAAGAGACAATTTAAAAAAAGACTGGTGAATAAAGAGTTTTTGATAAAAGTTTTGGAAAAGATAGGGGTGGGTGGAGAAACAATAATTTCTACTGACTGGGAACATTATGCAGAAAGTGTGGAAAATATTTTAGAAGAATTAAAAAAAGAAGGAAAAATAAATTTTGAGAAATATGGGGAAAGTCTAGAATTTAAAAATATTTTAGAGACGACTTTTGCCAAGCGAGCAAAAAGAGAAGGGAGAAGTATAAATATATTTAAAGTTTTAAAATTATAATTAATTACCTATTTGCTTCTTTAGTTCTTTCGCGATTTTTTCTAAGTCCTGTCCATAAACTCTGATTTCTTGGACAGCAAGTTTGGAGCTAACTTTGATCAACATATGATTATCTAAAACGGTGATTTTTGGTTTGGTAAAAGACTTGGACGCTGACTTTTTTGGTTTGATTATACCCAGAGAAATTTTAGAAACATTCTGGTGTTTTTTCAAAAAAAGTATAAGTTTTTCTGCCTGGTCAATATATGTAGAATGTGGAGAAGATATTTTCATGATAGAATTGTAACATGAGTTTAGAGAGTAAAAAACAAAAAATTGACTTCAGTATTTTATTGCATGATATTCGCAGCGTGCAAAATGTGGCGAGTATTTTTCGTATGGCAGAATGTTTAGGTGTAAATAAAATTTATTTGTCTGGCGTGACTCCTGGACCTCTCGACCGATTTGGTTTTGAGCGACAAGATTTTATTAAAATTTCTCTAGGGACGGAGAAGAGGGTGAGTTGGGAGAGGGTAGAAAAAGAAGTTTTAGAATTTGTAGGAAATTTTGAGGGAGAAAAAATTGCTCTCGAGCAAAATGAGAATTCTATTGATTATAAAAAAGTAGAAATAGATGAGAATAAAAAATATTTAATTATTCCTGGTAGAGAGGTTGAGGGCTTAGATGAAAATATTTTAAAACTTTGTGACATAGTTGCTGAGATTCCTCAGTATGGAGAGAAGGAATCATTGAACATTTTCTCTTCTATGTCTATTGCTTGCTTCCGCTTTTTTGATTTTTAAATTTTTAAGAAAGAAGACCCGGCATCCGTGTTGAAACGTACGCCAGGTCTGTATTTTGCCAAGGTGGTGGAGACCTTGGTTTTGTGTGCCAGTTAACTTACCCTCTGGCTAGGTTGGGCATCAGGCACGCCCGTGAGGATGAAGGTTGTCGTACTCGGGAGGTGAAGCCCCCCTATAAAAAAACCTTCCAGACGAAGCGTTGGTGGGTGCTTTCGTCATTTTATTTCCCCATAGTTTTCGCCGGGCTCAAGGCTCGGCAAGGTAAAGGTAACATTATTTACTATCATTTGCAAGTGGGGGAAAAATATGGTATTTTGTGTATAAGTCCGCTTGAGAATTTAACAAATTCGAGGATTTGGGAAAGAAAAATAAGAGGCAGGGCCTTCATATTTAGTAGACTCCCACGTCGCAGAGATCCTGAAAACATTTACGTGAAAATGTTCAAAAGTTCAAATTAGGGTGGTACCGCGAACACAACTCGCCCCTATC
>CAYMOA010000038.1:0-2263 GCA_964391935.1 uncultured Candidatus Saccharibacteria bacterium
GTTACTTCACTCACTTTGATATTTTCTTTTTTAGAAATAGCGTGCAGAGCTAGTTGCAAGACAACTTGTTTTTTAGCGGTTTCTTTTTCACTTTCTTGCCACTCAGCTACAGTTTTTTTCATGTGCTTGAGATAATCCTCAAATGAAACTCCCATTTGTGCTAGGTCGGCTTTGATTCTTTCTTCTAATTTTGAAAGCTCATTTTGGATGAGTGACTCTGGGACTTCAGTTTTTGTATCATTAATTAATTTTTCAAAAATTTGTCCTTTTCTTTTTTCTTCAGCTTTCCACTTTTTTTCATTCACTATATTTTCCCCTATTCTTTTTTTCAAATCATCAGCTGACTTAAAGTCACCAACCGATTTTAAAAACTTCTCATCTATCTCGGGTAATGCCTCTTCCTCACCTTCTTTTTTCTCCATTCTCATTCTACGTAGTTCTTCTAGTGCATTGTCGATCTCTTCCCCCGTCGTCTCAGGGATTTCTTCCATTTTGATTTCTTTGTGATATTTTTTATAGTCACCAAGCTCAGCTACTGGTAAAACATCAGATACAAATTGGTACTCAAAATCTTTATCTTTTGCAACTTGTAAAATAGCAACTTCTGGTCTACCTATAGCTTCTATTTTTTCTCCAACTATTACTTGGATATATGTTAGGTCCACTGCCTCGTAACCCATTTCCTGGCGTATACCAAATTCTCCATAGGCTTTTACATAGGCATCATATGGAACTTTTCCGTCACGAAAACCATTTAGTTTAGCTTCGTTCAAAACTTTTGTTTTTGCTGATTCAAAAAGAGTTTCAAAATCTTTGTTCGGTACAGTAACCAAAACTTTTACTCTTGAGTTTTCTAGTTTTTCTATTTTTGCTTTGTAATTTAACTTTATATTTTTTGTCATAATTTTATCTACTTGTTTGTATCTCTACCTTTGGCCAATTATTTTCTGGTTTTTGATTGACACTTGGCTCACTTATCCATCTGCGACCAGTTTCCTCTACGTTAAGATCTTTTTTTATCATCATAAATATGAGACTCGCAGAGAGTGCGAAAAAAAGCGTAAAGATAGTAATTAAAATAATTTTCTCATTATTCATGTGTCTCTTCTTTTACCTCTTCTTTTTCTTTTACTTCTTTATTTTCCTCTGTTGATTTCACATCGATTTTCCAACCAGTTAAGCGAGCAGCCAGGCGAACATTTTGTCCCATTTTTCCAATAGCTAGTGAGTATTGGTCCGGTGCAACTTTTACTGTAGCTTGTTTGATTGTTTCATCGAGATCGATAGAGTCTATCTCAGCCGGAGACAAAGCCTCGGCGATAAATTCTTTTTGATCTTCATTCCATAAAACAATGTCAATTCGCTCACCTTTTAATTCCTGAGTTATCTGGTTAACACGAACTCCACGTTGTCCAACACAAGCACCGATCGGGTCGATATATTCTTCTTTTGTAAATACTGCAACCTTACTTCTTTTTCCTGGTTCGCGAGTTACAGCTTTTATTTCTACCGCACCACTTGCGATCTCTGGACACTCGAGTTTAAAAAGTTCTACTAAAAATTTTGGATGTGTTCGAGAAAGTTTGAGTGATAGACCTTTTGCATTTTCGTCTGATGAGAATAGGTAAGCTCGGATTTTTTCTCCGGGAGTATAGTTCTCACCTTTGATTTGTTCGTCAGGTGTTAGGACAGCTGTTGCTCGACCTAGGTCGATAAATACATTTCCCTTTTCAGCACGCTGCACAGTTCCAACCAGGATACTTCCTTCTTTTTCTCCAAATTCTTCTGAGAGTGATGCTTTTTCCGCTTCACGTAGTTTTTGCATTACTACTTGTTTTGCAGTTTGCGCAGCGATTCTCCCAAAATCATCTTTCATTTCTAATGGGAAAATAATTTCTGCACCAACCTCGGCATCACGTTTGATCAGTTTTGCATCATTAATTAAAATGTGTTTTTCCTCGTTAAATTTTGGTCTTTCGTCCTCTTCTATCTTGTCTTCTTCTTTCATTTCTCCGTCAACCTCGACCATTTTTGGAGTCCAGCAATTAGTCTCGTCTACGATAAGTTTGGATTGTACAAAGTCCATCACCCCGCTTTCCAAGTCCAAAACACACTTGATCGTTTGATCTTTATCGGCGTATTCTTTTTTGTATGCAGCAGCAAGAGAGGCTTCGACTGCTTCTAATACTTTGGCTTTAGGAATCCTTTTTTCCGTCTCAATAACTTCTAATGCTTGTTTTAATGCTTTTATGTCTATCATAGA
>CAYMOA010000038.1:2363-5073 GCA_964391935.1 uncultured Candidatus Saccharibacteria bacterium
TTTCCGTCTCAATAACTTCTAATGCTTGTTTTAATGCTTTTATGTCTATCATAGATTTTTTTCAAATAAATTGCCGAAACTTTCGTTTCGGTTTCTAGCTCACACATCCAATAATATCCCAATACTACCATAAAAGTTTTTTTTTGCCTACCCCAGACCCCCGGGGGTCTGGGGTAGAATTTCACATAGAATACCAAATTTGTCAACATCTTTACAAAAAACCCTTATTTTGCTTATACTATACCCAGATTCATTTACACTATTCCAATAGGCGTGAATCTTAACAAATAAAATATATGAATAAAGCAGCATTAGTAGAAGTTATCCAAGGAGTTACCAATGGCACAAAAAGTGGTGCCGAAGAAATAATGGAAACTCTCCTCGACGCAATTACTAAATGTCTTAAAAAAGGAGATGAAGTTACAATCGCGGGACTCGGAGCTTTCTCAGTTAAAAACAGAAAAGCCCGTACAGCTAGAAATCCTAAAACGGGAGAATCGGTACAAGTAGCAGCTACTCGCGTTGTAAAGTTCCGCGTAGCCAAAGCTCTCAAAGATATTGTGGCATCAAAATAATCCCAAATTAATTATAAAAAATAAAAAACAGAAGACACGACCTTCTGTTTTTTATTTCATATCTTATATCATCTCAGTATCAACACTTTGGAAATTCTCCTCGATAACTTTACTGAGCTTTACATCAGCATCTTGTTCTTCTTTTAAATTTTGCGATAGGAGATCTACAACTTGATCTAGACCTAGTATTTTCGCCTGCATTATGGCATTCATGTAATTTGCCACCTCTAGATGCTCTACGTTTCTTGCTGCCCCGGCTAACAGAACATCTTTTAAATGAGTTGCACAATTTATTTTTATTATTGCGTTTATGTCTTCGGCGCAACCTCTGATTGCTTCGCTTTTAATTTTACCAACAGTTTCATCAATAAGCTTGAAAATTTCTTCTATTCTACTACTCTGTTCCTTGGTTTCCTCCAAATGCTTTTCCAGCCCTTCTTTTAAATTATCATCTGTTGCAGCTTTGATATATTTTGGCAGACTTTTAATTATTTCCTGTTCGATATCGTATAATGTTTGTAATTGCAATACAAAAACGTCTTTAGGTTCTGTGATTTTTTTCATAAAATATATTCTATAATAATTGTCGCTCAGGATTTCCCTTTATTACAAATATGTGTTAAAATACTTCGCATTGGCCCCATCGTCTATCGGTTAGGACAACGGGTTTTCAATCCGTTAAGGCGAGTTCGACTCTCGCTGGGGTCACAAACAAAATCATCATATTGTATAAGGGTTATTTTTTCTACCCTTTTGGGTGTTCCGAATTTTAGCAATTTAGCTCTTTACAAATTCAATCTATAGCGATACTTCCGAGCTTCCAATTCTTCGAGATGCTTTTCATATGTTTCTGCAATTAAATCTGTTCCTCCAAATTGCATAACGTTATCATAAATACGGTCATATTCTTCACGTGTAGGAAGCTCCTCTTCTTTCCTAAACATTTGAACAAGCATACCATCCTCGTGAGCTCCGGCCTCAACATATTCATCCCCTCTCTCTTGCTCCAGTGTCTTCACCACGCCCTCCCGTGACCACAACTCATCCAGTTCCTTACTCATTCTCGTAATATGTTCTTCAGCTCCATTGGGCATCACCTTCAAAGCTCTAAATAATTCTCTATAGTCTTTGAAATATCTACAAGCTTGCCAGGCCGCCAGATTGTCATACGAATTTCTAAAAAATGCATCCCTATATAAATACTCTGCAAAGAGCTTTACCTTTTCCATAAATATCTTTTTAATATTTGCAAATTCTGGGAATGATTCAGCAATTACAACTAGATAAAAAGACATTAGAACTATCGAAAAATTATTTTTCCCCTTCAATGAAGGATCAAAATTTAATATTGTTTGATAATATTCACTTAAGAATTCCTTTCCTAATTTTATATCTGCGAGTGGAGTAAAATCCTCACTTTGTTCCGCTTTAAGGTGAGGTAGTATTTGCTCTTCAAAAAAAGATTTTAAATCTTCTGGATTTTTGTTTAATTCTAATTTGGTTGGCGGAAGCATAATACAGAAAGTATATCACGACATTATTTTAGTAAAATTAAGTTTTGTATAGATATTTGTATCTCATTCTTATGCATCCAAAGTTCTGAAAGCCAGACTGTTTGGTCACTAATTTTTTTGAGTAGAAAAAAATATCTGTGAACACAAAAAACAAAAACCTATTTTATCTTTTTGAAATTTTTGGAATCCTATTTTCATTTTGTGGAGGTTTAATAACTATATTTAAGTTAGCTGCCCTCTCTAATAAATCAGGACTATAGTAATGTTTTATATATGCCTCTGCAATTTCTTGTGAACTTAGAAAATCTTTCTGTTCATCATTAAAATTTATTTTATTTTCGCCCAAATCAGATCCTAATAAATGTTTGTCGCAGATCCCGTTTGAAGCAGATCTCCAAGTTTGCCCGCAAATAATGCATGTAGCATTTAACATAATAATTTTATCTCAAGTAAAACAGTTTTAGTTAGAAATAGCAAGCTCTTGTAATAATTACTTTCTCAAAACGCCTTCATTATCATGAAAAACTCAGTCTTTTTTACTGGGATGTATTTTGCACTTTTATCTTTGTTTTTGGTACTTAGTTCTGCCAGTGCACAGAGTAGTAGAATTGAAATTATGGA
>CAYMOA010000039.1:0-3434 GCA_964391935.1 uncultured Candidatus Saccharibacteria bacterium
TCCTTCAACTTTGGGCGGTATTGAAATGCCTCGAGAATGTGGGGAATCTCGACAGCGGTAGAGTCAGCGAGGTCGGCGATAGTGCGAGCGATTTTTTTCATACGGTGAAAACTGCGGGGTGAGAGAGAAAACTTTTTAGAATATTCTAATAAAACATTTTCTGCTTCCTTACTCAACTTTACAAATTCTTCTATCTCCTTGGCTTTTATATGTGCATTTAAAATATCTTTACCATATCTTTTTTGTTGTGTCTCACGAACTTTTTTTACTTTATCTTTTGCACTTGTATTTCCCCCTTTATTTAAGGGGGGATTAAGGGGGGTTTTACTTGTTGCACTAGATGAGAGTTCTTCATATGCTATATGTGGCACCTCTACCCAAAGATCGATTCTGTCCACGATCGGCCCAGATATTTTTCTTTCATATCTTTGCACATCGAGATCTTTACAAACGCATTCACGCACTTGCGACCCACGAAAACCACAAGGGCACGGGTTGAGTGCCGCGACCAGTGTCACACGTGCAGGATATTTTACCGACCCACGAGCGCGACTCACTACCACCTCGCCGTCTTCGAGTGGCTGACGGAGTGCCTCTACAGTTGCTCGATCAAATTCTGGAAACTCATCTAAAAACAAAACTCCTCGATGAGCGAGAGTTATTTCTCCTGGTCGCATATTTGACCCACCACCAATCAGAGATGCGTTCGAGGCAGTGTGGTGTGGTGAGCGAAATGGAGGTTTGGTAATTAGTTCATTAGAAAGAACCCCTGCAAATGAGTGAATGGATGTCACCTCGAGCATCGCCTCACGGGAAAGTTGTGGTAGTATCCCAGAAAAAGCTTTGGCGAGCATAGTTTTTCCAGTTCCGGGTGGACCATAGAGGGCAACATTGTGTCCGCCCGCAGCCGCAATAAGTAATGCACGTTTCGCAAGTTGTTGACCCTTTACATACTCAAAAGGATCAGAATTATTTTCTTCTTCACTCACTACATTTTCTATGTATTCTTGTTTTTCTATATTGTCCTCTCCATCAAAAAAATCTATTATTTGTCGTAAACTTTTTACAGGATAGATATTTATATTCTCAACCAGCGCGGCTTCTTGTTTATTTTTTTCTGGCACAAAAATATTTTTTACACCTTCCTCCTTGGCCATCATAGCAATTGATAGCACCCCGGTAACTGGTAAAACTTCTCCTGAAAGGGAGAGCTCACCCACGAAAATAGAATTTTCGGAGTTGATAGAATTATCTTCTTCCAAATTAATTTGTCCTGTAGCTTTTAAATATGAGAGGGCGATAGGTAAGTCAAAATGTGTCCCTTCTTTTTTGATATGTGCAGGAGAAAGACTGGTAACTATTTTTCTATTTTCGCTTTTAGGACTAGGGATATTAGAATTTTTTATCGCAGCAGCCACACGGTCTTTGGCTTCGTCCACTTCTTTATTGGGCAGTCCAACTATCAAAAAATTATATATTCCTACTGAAACATCGGTTTCTACATTTACCATTTGGGCTTTTAGTGCTCCCGGTTGTGCAGTCAAAACTTTGGCGATACTCATATACTCTCTTATATTTTATAATAAATTATTAATGCAGAAAGTATAGCATTTCTCAAAGTTTTTCTACCACAGACCCCCGGGGGTCTGTGGTAGATTTCTCATAAAATCCGTGGTATTATATTTTTATGATTTTCTCCTTCTTTAGCAAACAGGTAAATAAAAATTTGATAAAGAAAACTTTTTTTGGGGAGATACCAAAATTTGAAATAGACAGTGGTGTTCCTGGTCCAACAATTTTTCTCACATCTGGTATACATGGCGACGAGATTTCCGGTAACGTTTTACTTTTAAAATTTTGCAATTTTTTTCTTAAAAATAATTTATTAAAAGGAAAGATTGTGGCGCTCATCGGAATTAACCAAAGTGGTATAAAAGCCGTAAGTAGGGTAATCCCAGAATCATTAGAAGATTTAAACAGACTATTCCCAGGAAAAGAAAAAGGGACAGCTGGAGAAATATTAGCCAATAAAATTTTAAAAGAGATAGAGAGTTACACACCAGATTTATTGATAGACATCCACAATGACTACTTTTTTTCTACTCCGTATATCTTGCTCGATCCAAAAGTTTTGTACACGGATAAGGTCTACAAAAAAAGTTCTGAGTATGCTAAAAGCTCGGGGTTAAATGTGGTTCAAGAAAGAGAGGACGAGTTAGAGACTTACAAAACATCTCTGTCAGCTCAGTTTATTTCCAAAAATATTCCCAGTTTTACTCTCGAGGCTGGACCAGATAAATTAATAATTGCTAAATATTTGACCCAAGTTACCGATGCACTTTTAAATATTTTATTTACAGAAAAAATGATTGCGAAACCAAAGAATTATAAAAAAAGTAGGCCCAATAAAAATATTTTGTCATATGGGAAAAATATTTTTGCTGAACAAAGTGGGGTAGTTCGCTATATTGCCGAGGCAGGGGACAAAGTAAAAAAGGGTGAGGTTATTGCCAAAGTTTATAATGATTTTGGAGAAAATTTAAAAAATATTTCTGCACCAGAAAGCGGTTTGATTTTAGGGCACAGCGAGAAAGTTCTAGTAGAAGAAGGTGAGGATATTTATTGGATTGCAAATTAGATTGTACAAGATAGACAAGTTGTAGCGGCTGGGTTAGCTTCTAACTTTTCCTCTTCAATTGATTTCCCACATTTTGCACAAACCCCAAATTTTCCTGTCTCTATTCTGTTTAGCGCCTCTGTAACTTCTTTTAATCTTTCTTCCAAAGTTTCTAAAACTCCTTCATTGGTTGCTTCTTCTTCATACTTATCTGCGAGGGCATCAGGTTCGAGTTCTTTATTTTCACTAGTATCCGTGTGTGTTTCCCAGTGTCCAGAAACCATATCACCAAGTTGTCCGATAGTCGACATTGCTTCTATTAATCTCTCTTGTTCTTTTAATAATAGATCTTTTAAATGTGCTGTGTTCATATATTATTTTTGTGTGATTATAACTTCTTCTTCATTTTTATCAAAGTAAGTTATGGTGACGCTAACATGTCCGTTATTATTAAACTTTAATTCTGCAGTACAATCTACTTTGTCTCCTATTTTACTTCCTTCAAAAATATCCTGATTTCCTTTTGTTACTTCAATTTGAATTACTGTAGAATACAGACCATTTTTATCTGGTTTTGCATTATTTAGTAATTCTGTGTATTTTTCACTAGAGAAGCCTTCAATTTCTTCCAAAGCTTTACCTGGTGTCGGGTTAGAAAAAAGAAATATTGCTGCTAGCAAACTAGTAAAATAACTTTTAATTGACGGTTTTGTTTTTGGTCTCTCTATTGGGGGCATGAAATTATTCTAATTTTAAATTAAATTTATATTACTTAATAATGACTCAAGTATACCCCAACTATTTCAAATAAGAAAAT
>CAYMOA010000039.1:3534-4953 GCA_964391935.1 uncultured Candidatus Saccharibacteria bacterium
TTCAAATAAGAAAATACCATTTCAAAAGCTTCGGCTGACGGAGCGATTACAATTGTCTTTGGTGCAGCAAAACCATAAACCATAACAACACCAGAGTCGTCATAGCCCACACGAAGTAGGTGATTGCTATAAGATAAATCTTTAAAATAAAATGACCCTTGGATGTCTCGCAAATTTAACAAATCTTTCATATCATTATATATTTGTGATTCATAATTTAACATCTCACGAGCTGCATCTGGTGCCGAAGAAACAGAAAAAGACATAAATCTTTTACTACCTTGTTGACTTAACTCACCAACTCCTGCTACACCGAGAGCATAATTTTGTGAAGATATAGTTTTTAAACCAAGGGGTGCACGTGGAGCGAAAGTAAAGAAAAAGTCGTCCCCGCGCTGGAGTTCTGACACTAACTTCCTCTCTCCATTTACAACTGTATCACGCAAATACGATGGCATAATAAGAGCCATCTCACCTTTGTTGACGTGTTCATTGACCAATGCTTGACGCACAACACTACGCACACTTTCTTTGGTTGCACCAGCCTCGAGAGAAACCACTCGACTACGATCGGCACGAACCAAAGTATTTTCAAAAACCAATTTTTTCTCTTTGGCTAATTCTCCACTTAATAAAAATTCTTCTGAATAGTTATAAACAAAATAAACTGCGGTTAAAACCAAAATAGAAAGAATCAAAAAAACTGCTCCTTGTAAAATATAATCAATAGGGCGCTTTACAATTTTTTTAATTCTAACTTTTTGTTTTGGTTGCTCTGGTACAGTCTTAAAAACTTTTTTACTAAAATCAGGAATTTTAATTGGTTTTGGTTTATTCTCTAAATCCATACTGGGAATGAGTATACAATATTTTTTCCATAAACATATAGTAAAATCACAAATGCTTCTTCCCCGCGGAGCGGGGAAGCTTAACTAATAGTAAAAAACAAATTTTGTAAAAAAAGAAATATAATATACACTTTAGAAATATGACAACAGAAGAAATATTTTTAAGACTTGGAGTAGCGTTATTACTAGGAATGATTATTGGTTTCGAAAGAAAACTTGTGCACAAAGAAGCAGGCATGAGAACTTATGGAATATTGTCGATGGCTTGTGCAACTTTTATGTTAGCGGCAGTTACAATTGGTTATCAATTTAACTCTGATCAAGAAGCTTGGCGAGCAATTACTCAAGTCCTTGGTGCGATCATTACTGGTATTGGTTTCTTGGGGGTTGGTTTAATTTTTTATTCTAAAGAGGACCATGCTCGAGTGGGTCTCACCTCAGCCGCAACTCTGCTCGCAGTGGCAGGACTCGGGGCAGCTTGTGGACTCGGGTTTTATAAAATAGCTGTCATCTCTGGAGCATTGGTATTTTTACTTTTGACTGTCGGGTATAAAGTAGAGTACTGGATACT
>CAYMOA010000040.1:0-4789 GCA_964391935.1 uncultured Candidatus Saccharibacteria bacterium
TGGTTTATCTAGTGGAAATTGAATTGTTCCCTTGGTTGTCGAATAAGTTTTAAGAGAATCTTTAAAAACTTCTACCGCTTCTGCCCCAGGGAAAATACTGACATGTTTTTTAAATCCACCAAAATGAATTAAATTTTCACCATTGAGTTTGATGGTTGGGATCCCGTAACAAATACACTCTTCCCCACGACGAGCCACACCAATTATAGTTTCTCTAATTTCATACAATTTCTCTCTCACATTTATAGGAAATTGTTTTATATATTCATCAATAGTTTTATAACTTTTCATATTTTATATATTAATTATATTAATTATATTAATCAAAAAAGTATACCTTCTTTTTACTTAAGTCTACAATGCAACTTGCGATTTGTTCCCATTTAAATTTTAAAGTTTTTTCTATTTCTAACATAACATATCCCCAGTCATAAGAAGTCGCTATGCCTGACAAATCTTGTTCCAGATTTTTTAAAAATATTTTTATTCTTGGAATCTGTGTTCCGTACGCACCTCGCGTATTCATATTTTCTTTCTGTTTTTTAGACATTGTACGTAAGTAAAACCTAAGTAGTAATTTCAATCGTGAATTTTCCGGAGAAAAAATTATGATTCTTTCTCCCTCTTTATGACTGATGTAAGGATTACCATTTATTGAAAAGTAAAAAAAACTATGCCCATCATTTGTTGCTTCTAATAATTTTGGATCCAGCTCATCACTAATCTCAAAATATTTTTTCCCTTCTCTTGTGGCATTTACTACATGGTTCGCATTTCTTTTGTCTAAAAACATTCCTGCATCATCAGGATTTCTTTTTGTTAAATTATTTATTAGTTCAAAAAGTTCTGGGTAAAAATCACTTTTTCTAAAATCATTTGCCTCGTCAATTTTTTTTCTTACCTCAGCAATTTTTTGAATTACTAACTCTGGAATATCTCTAACTTCTAATTTTACTTCTTTTCTTTCTAAACTTGTCATTTTTTTATTTTATAAAAAAAGTCTACCACGAGCTGGACGAGCCGCCGCCTCCAGACATCCCACCACCACCAAAGCCACCCCAACCAGAGCCGCCACTTTTTCCAGTCCAACTACCGCTTCCTGGACCCCAAGTTCCACCCGCCCACCAGTCAGGACCATGTGTATTTTTTTCTGTTACCAATTTTTCTTGCCAATATTTATAGTCACGAGAAATAAAATAATCAAATAAAAACCCAGTCATTGTAAAAACGAAAAGTATCAAATCACCAACTACATTTAGTCCGAAAAATAAATATAAAATCGGGAAACCAATCACGAAAGTCACAACTCCACCCAACCACCAAGACTTGGTACGCGCCATGATCGCAAACAGCCAGCCAAGGATATTTATTAAAATTACAAAAAGAAAAATAAATAATTCGAAATAATTTCCAAGTGCAAAACCCCCTCCTAAATCCTCCCCAGTGGGGAGGGCTTGCTCCGACTTACCCAATAAAGTATTTGAAACTTTTTCTACTCCAATTTTTATTCCTTCATAATAATTTTCTTTTTTAAAGTCTGGTCGAACAAAATTATCCTGAATATTTTTTGTCACCCCATCAGTCAAAACACTTTCCAAACCATAGCCAACCTCCATCCGCATCTCTCTGGTATCTTTGGAAATCAACCACAAGACTCCCTCATCTTTTTCTTTTGTACCGAGGCCCAATTTTTCATATAACTTAACAGTAAAATGTTCTAAGTAATCAGAGTTTCCATACTCGTCATCCATTTTGTCTATCATAACCACCGCCACTTGATACCCCTTTTCTTTTTCTACTTGTCCTAAAATTTTAGAAATTTCTAATGTCTCATCTGCAGTTAAAGTATTTGTGAAATCGGTAACATAATCCGTCGGCACAATTTCCTCAACTTTCATAGCACTACAAAAATTCAAAAGAAATAAACTTAAAAAAAGTAAGAAATTTATTTTTTTGAACATGTAATTAATTGACCAAAAATATATTTAGAAATCTAGGTTTGGGGCGATTTTTGGAGCGTTTTTAGCGTCAGGGTTTGCGATTTCAAAATAAGTTTTTTTAGTAAAACCAAACATATTCGCTAGAAAGTTTCCTGGGAAAGTTGCGATCTGAGTGTTGAACTCTTGAACTTTTTCGTTATAACGCATACGCTCTACATTGATCCTGTTTTCATTCCCTTCGATTGTTGTGCCACCCATGAGTCCTCCAACGAGTTGTGGAGTTTGCAAACTCGGGTAACCTTCACCTGTTATCCCACGAGATAATAAAAGTCCATTCAGAGCCCCGTTATAATTATTCACAGCTGCAACTTGTGCAGGCACATCTCCACTACTCGCAGTATAGATTTTTCTCGCATCAGTTATCATTTTGATCGCCTCCAACTCATTTTTATTCGCTACTTTTAATCCTCCTACAGCTTGCTCGATTGAGTCAAAACGTCTTTGCAAAACCGAGTCTACTTGTGCCCATTGTCCATCTACCTCATTACTCATGGTTATTAAAGTATTGTATTTGTTCATCACCCCAAATCCGGCAACCACCAAAATTGCTAATATTCCTAATATTATTTTATTTGTCATATATAGTGATTATAAAGCGTCACAAGAGATGTGTCAAAGCGTATCTTTATAATGTATAATTAAATATATGAAAAAAATTCAAAAAATATTAATTTTAACTTTTTTGTTTTTGCCTGCTTTCACTTACGCTCAAACCTTCTCACCCAACACTTGCCCACAGCTTACAAATAATATGTGGATGGGAAGTAGGTATAATAATTCTAATGAAGTTAAACAATTGCAAACTTTTCTTTATAACTACTATGGTATGACTGGGCAATACAACGTAACGGGTTATTATGGAAGAGTTACAAAAAATCTGGTTTCAAAATTACAAATAGAACAAAATTTATACCCTGTGACAGGTGGAGTTGGGCCACTTACGAGAGCAGCGATCTCTAGACTTTGTGGTGGAGTAGTCGGTGGAGACAGAGACGAGCATGGGTGTATCGGTTCAGCTGGGTACTCTTGGTGTGCAAATAAAAATAAATGTTTAAGGACTTGGGAAGAAAGTTGTGATACCCCGATAGCCTGTACTATGCAATACCAACCAGTTTGTGGACAAGAACTGCATGAGTGTTGTAAAACTTCTGGAACAAAACCAGCCTACTGTATGTATGCAAAAGTAAATTGCGAAGTTGGCTCACCAAAAACTTTTGGGAACTCATGTCAGTTAAATGCTGCCGGAGCAAAATATTTCTACGATGGTGAATGTAAAAATAATCAAACGGGTGAGGCTCCTGCAAATTGTAAAATTTGGTACGATGGTTGTAACACTTGTAGTCGACAATATTCTGGTGGACCACTCATGTGTACAATGATGGCTTGTATAAATAATGGGATTTGGAATAGCGGTGCTTATTGTAAAGAATATTTTATTAGCGGGACAAACGAGTCACCTGTAATAAAAAGTTTTTCTGGTCCAGTACAACTTCGAATAAATGAAAAAGGCACTTGGAAGGTTGAAGCAACCATCTTTAACAATCAACAACTTACTTATAATATAACTTGGGGTGATGAGCGAACAGACTATAAAATGGGTTTACTTGCTCCGATGTATATAAGTTCTGTTTACCCACAAAATACTTCTTTCGAACATAATTACTCAAACCCAGGGACTTACACAGTAACAATTATAGTAACTGCTGCCAACGGACAAAGCACAAAAACTACTACAACAGTAAACGTTATCTATTAATTTTTTGGTGTTATAATTACATTATATGAACAATATAAATGTAAATCTGGTAAAAGGTGACGAGAGGTTAGAAGAATTGGTGAAAAGTCTAAATGATGAAAGTTTTTTAAAAGAATATAAATCACAATATGATAATTACCATATTGTCTGGCTTCCAAAAGTTTTGGGTTTGACTTTAGTTTTTTTTGGTAATTTGATTTATGGCCGCATACCATCGATTTTAAAATTCCGCTCAGTTGAGATCATTGCTCGCGTACCCTACTACTCTTGGTCAGCTGCCTCATTCACCATGATGACTTTATTTTTCTCTAGTGAAGAAAAAGCATTGAAGTATTCTGAGGTAGCACGTTTTTCTCAGTTTGCTCAGGAAAATGAAACCATGCACGTAGTAGTTATCTCTCACCTAGCAAGTTTAGAAAAACGTGCGGGCTTTATCAGATTTTCTCTTATCCCCATGTTATTTGCTTTTTTCTACTATTGGATGTCCTACGTTTTATACTTACTCAATCCAAAATATTCTTACCAACTCAACTATATGTTCGAGTCGCACGCATTTGAGCAGTATGATTGGTTTTTAAAACTATATGAACATGATTTGAAAAATAAAAAGTGTGAGTCAAAATTTTTAGATTGGTACGGTCGCTACCCTCGCACTCAATACGACTTTTTCTTGTCAGTTCGCAACGATGAAATCATTCATAGAAATAACTCAATAGAAGAAATAAAAAAACTAAAGTAAAGAAATAACAAATTTTAGTTTATCTCCTTCTTGCAAACCTTCTTTTTTTCTGACTTCTTTTTTTATCGGTAACAAATATGTTTGGTCTCTTTTATTTGGAAAAATCGAAGTCTCAAAAGTTGTCTTCCCTATTTTAACTAAAACTTTTACAGAACCGAAACCTCTTCTCATTTTTTTCTTTCCATCAACTTCTTTTTCATTTAAACTTTTTATTTTGGAAGCTACCTCTGGTGGTACGGTCACAAAATGCCAAGCCGCCATCTCCCCTGGCCACAACCATATTTTATTTTCCAC
>CAYMOA010000041.1:0-4762 GCA_964391935.1 uncultured Candidatus Saccharibacteria bacterium
TTCTACTATTTCTTTTAAACTTTTTTGTAAATTATTAAACTTTTCCATATATTTTGTGTTTGGTATTATAACATTTTAAATAAAAAATTACCTAACTGAGGTATAACCACCACTCACACCTTTTTTTGACAAAACTATTTGCCAGAGCTGTGTATACCTTGCACGGAAACAACCTGCAGAAAGTAATAAATAATATTTCCAAATCCTGTAAAACTGTGAGTTGTATTTTACAGGGTCATTCAGTGATAGTTCTTGAAAATGAGCTTCGAAATTTTTATACCACTCCATTAATGTTAAATCATAATATGCACCAAAATTATGCCAATCTTCCATGATAAATTTTCCCTGAATATTTTGTCCAATTTCTTGGATACAAGGTATACTCCCGCCAGGAAAAATATACTTTTCAACGAAAGGATCATTTGCTGACTGTTTATGTTTATGTGCAATGGTATGCAAAAGGAAAAGTCCATCATCCTTTAACATATTTCTAGCAACCTTAAAGTAAATATCATAATTTTTTTTACCCACGTGCTCAAACATACCAATTGAAACTATGTGATCAAATTTTTTATCATCTTTAAAAGTTCTGTAGTCTGACAAAATAAATTGAACAGGTAGTCCATCACATAATTTTTCACCTAAAACAATTTGTTCTTTTGATACGGTCAGACCTACACACTCAACACCATATTTTTCGCTTGCAAATTTCATAAATGAACCCCATCCACAACCAATATCTAAAATTCTCTGACCCTTCTGGAGATTTAACTTTTTACAAATCAAATCCATTTTTGCCTCTTGTGCTTCATCTAAATTGTTTGTATTTTTCCAATATGCACAAGTATATACCAATCGTTTATCTAGCATCTTCTCGTACAAATCATTCCCCACATCATAGTGTTGCTCACCGACAATGAATACCTTTTCTATTTTCTGCAAATTTAAAAATTTTGCTTTAATAAATGGCCATATCAAGCTTCTAATTCCCACCTTCTTTTGTAGATCAATAGACAAAGCACGACAAAAGAATTGATCCAGTTTTTTACATTCCCACCAGCCTTCAATGTAACTCTCAGCAAGTGCCAACTTGCCGCCACTTAAAACGCGGTTATAAAATTTCTCATTAAGGACTTTAACATCCCAGTCTCTTTCCCCGTCAAATACAACATCTATGTGTTTAAGTATTTCTTGTAATTTTTGTTTAGCTTTCATATCTACTTCAGTACTAGTATATTATATTTTAGGAGTCGTTAAAAGCAACCATTCGATGAACAAGTGCGGTGAGCCACCTTCTATTTCCGCTAGAGTTGAGATTTTTAAGAGTTTTTCTAAAAAGGCTTTTCCTAAAAAATCACCCCCTAACCCCCTCTTTAAAAAAGAGGGGGAATAGTGCAAAAGAGCAATATTTAATAATGCAAATAAAAATAATATATGTGCCTCTCTATCTTTCTTTTCATTTTCTGTATTTTTTTCAAAATTAAAATCGACAGCTTTTAAAGCTAAAACTTTTTTTACCTCTTTATTTTCCAACCTTTCATTTGGATCTAAACCTAAAATATCTTTTGCCAAGTCTTGATATCTATTAGTATTTTTCAAATTAACTTTTTGCACTCGAGACAAAACGGTTTTTAAAAAATATTTTTCTGAAAGGCCGAAAAGAAAGATATTTGTATTGGCTGGGGTCTCTTCTAAAACTTTTAACATGGCATTCTGCGACTCGTCTGACCAATAAAAGCTAGATAGCAAAACTACTTTTTTTTCTTCACTACTTTTATTCACAAAAGAAATCATACGGCGTATATCGTCGACAGAAATATTTAGTTTTTCAATTTCAAATAAAATAACTGGATTAAAATAATTTTCAGATTTCTTTTTTATTGAAGAAAACAATATAGTCCTGTCACCAAAAAAAACAGTGTTGTGTTCTAATACTTTCTCTTCTATTTCTACATTCTGCATCTAGACTAGATTATACCAGAAATAAAACTATTCTTTTACTTTTGATCTACCAACCTCAGTATGCATCCTTTCTTTAATTTTATCTGCATAACTAAAAAGCATTTTTGCTACAGCATCAAGTTCTGTGACATCTTCAAAGGCAAGGAGAATTATGGATTCTAGATTTTCTATTGACTCCTTTACATATATTTGCCTAGCGTTTAGGAGCATAACTTTTCTACCTATAGTTGGAAAATTGTGAGATACTTCAAACCCTTTAAAAAAGGTATGTTGAGGTAAAATGTCTTTTAAAAGTCTTTTGAGTTCAGGAATATCCCATTGCCCACTTCCAAGTTCGAATATCTGCTTATCTTCTGTGTCATCTTTATCTACTTTAAATGTACTGTAGAAACAATCGTTTGCCGCCATGATAAATAAGTTTTTGTCTAATATGAGAACTGGTTCACGAAACACATCTACCACGGTTCTTATATAAGTCCAACTTTCTTCCCACAGACCAAAATTGAAACTATTTGTTTTGTTTACACTTACCATAATTGTGAGTCATTATGTAGTCACTATACACCTTTCACAGGAAATAGTTAGCCCTGTCAAGACAACACACACAATTATATTTTAATTTTCTTTTTTTTATGATATAATTAAACCATTGCGGCGATGGCGGAGTGGTCAATCGCACTAGACTGTAAATCTGGCGCCTTCGGGCTTCGAAGGTTCAAATCCTTCTCGCCGCACAGCTTAGGAATAAGAGATGAGAAATCATCTCTTTTCTTAATGTTTACTAGGGTTATTTCTGGTTCAAACTGTTCTAATTCTCCCAATAGGTTAAACCAAGGAAAAATAGAAGAGGTAAAGTAAATAAAACCAAAATGAGATGTGTGTGTAGGACGGAAAATAGTTGTTAAAATGAACCTCTATTCAGAAGAATTTGTATCTTGAAATTCCCTAACCATAGAAGTTAGTTTTTTATAGCCACCTTTTCTAGAAAAAGAAAATCCAACTGCGTCATTCACTGCTTTTTTCCTTTGTATAAGCAATTCTTGTATTTTAGAATCTAAGCTTTCAGCTTTAGATTCTTGTCTATTAAGGTCATATACAATATTTGCAATGTCTGAAAGTTCTTTACTATCAAATGCCTTATTAAATTGTTCTGTAAGTGCTTTAGACATCTTTTCTAATTTGTTATAATTTCTGTCTTTTAATGCCGACCTAACACCCATATACAACTCTCTTAGTAATGCAACTGGTACTGAAGCAACAGCACCCACACCACCAATTACCATACTACCCATGAGTATCAACGCCATATTACCAATAAAACCAAACACCCCACCAAATGTCATAGGTGGGTCATATCTACCTTTTCCAAAAGTACTAAACTGGGTTAAACCCCCTGGACCATCGTAGTAGAGTATTGCCAATACAATTCCCAGAAATCCAATCCCACCAATAACAATTCCACAATCTCTGACAAACTCACCAAAAGTTAAACTAGAAGAAAAACCACGCTGCTGAAGATGGTACATTCTACCTTCTAAATCTTTCATTTCTTTAAATGATTGTTTTAACTCATCCACTGTGACCTCAACTCCTAAAAAATTTGAGATTTTACCGCAGAAATCCTCCAACTTTTCCTTTTGCTCTGAAACCTGTGAATTAACATCACCTAATTCACTTCGCAATTTACGTAACTCTTCAGACAAGCTTTCAATCGGTTTCATTTTCTCACCCAAGTCTCTTTTTCTTTGCGTCTCTTGCTCAGTTTGAGTAGACCTCCTCAAGGATTCTTGCAATATTTTATTCATACGAGTTATTATAGCTTATTTTTTAAATCGTTCAATGAAACTTATGCACATATATCAAATAGTATAAAAGTGCACATCTTTAATATAAGTTTCTGTGAATAATGCAGTTGGTATTGCCAAAAACGTCACCCACAGAAACTCAACAAATACCCATCTCCCCTGATACCTCCTCAACTTTTTTTTGAATTATTTATTTGAGGTACTTACATCACTTATGACAGCACACCAAAAAACAACCCTATTGACAATGTTCGTCATGAGTTTTATAATCGTGGCAAATGAAGCTGAACCTCAAAATCGTACTTCCCCTCTTTTTCCTCTTGATAGCAATATCAGCATCTTTCGGTTACTTATTATACTTTGTTAACCAACAGGCGAACTTAATTTCTACAGAAACCGTACGTTTTAGACAAAGTTCTATTTTAAATCAACAACTTTCAAAAGAACAAGAGATAACAGAATACAATATACTTTCTTATATTTTTTCACAGGATCCTAAAAATCTAGAAAATATCGTCGAGTCTGAAAAAAGAAAAGACGTTGCGTTCGAGGAAATTCGAAAACATAATAGCAATGATGATACTAGACTGTTATTAGAAAATTACAAAAACTCCAGACTTAATATTAATAAATTGAGAAGTAATCTTCTACAATCTATTTATATTGGAAATACAAAAGACATAAAAATAAAATATCAATTGTGGAATGCTCAGACTAATGAAATTAGGAAAAGTATTGATGAGCTAGAGAAAAATAATAATTCTAATTTTCAAAAAGTTTTTTCTTCTTTTACAGAAATACGTGACCGCATCACTAAAATAGTAATTTTTTTAATACTCTTTATCATACTTGCGATAGTATTCCTTTTCTTTTGGCTAAGTAGAAAAATTACGAACCCTGTTATTGACCTCTCTAAGTATGCGGACGAGATAGGAAAGAAGAAAGCTTTTCTATATCATGTACTAAATAATTTAATAGTTGACCAATACAGAAAA
>CAYMOA010000042.1:0-4601 GCA_964391935.1 uncultured Candidatus Saccharibacteria bacterium
ACCAAAGACTATATATTTAGTTTTTTAAATTCTAAATCAACTAATGGAGATAATTTTGTGCGAGCTTCTCAAAAAAGTGAGAACTCTGAGTTTGGGGTTAACTTAACAATTCTCGGAGAAAAAAATCCTTGGAACAGTGCGTTTGGCTGGGTAAAAATAATTTTAAGAAACTTTTTTAAACTCTTTAGAGAAGGAAAATATCCAGAGTTATTGGTTTTAGAAATAGGGGCAGACAAACCTGGGGATATAAAATACCTGACAAGTATTTTAAAACCAGATCTAGTTGTCTTAACAGCATTTCAAAAAACACCAACACACGGAGAGTTTTTTGCTAACACCGAACAACATATCAATGAGAAAAAAGTTTTGGTAGAGAGGATGAAAAGAGAAGGGGTTATAGTTTACAATGCTGATGATGAAGTAATGACTAAAATTGCTAAAGAAAAAAAACTTAAAAACCCCAAAGTAGAAGTTTTTTCTTTTGGACAAAACCCTGAGGCAAATATTTGTATTGTTGAGAATTCCAATTTGTACAATGAGGAGGCGGATATTATCGGTACAAAGATAAGGCTGGCTATAAAGTTTAAAAATATTTCCAATGAAATAGAACTTCGTTTTTTGGATATTGTTGGTGAAGCGCATGCTTATTCTATTGCTGCTGCAGTTTGTGTAGCTATTTTAAATAATTTTAATAAAGAAGAAATTTTAAATGCCGTGAAAAATTATGAGAGGAATTTTATTTTACCAAAGTCGCGTATGAGAATCCTCCAGGGAATAGATGATTCTAAAATAATTGATGACACATATAACTCTTCCCCCAAGGCTTGTGTAAATGCAATTGAGACAGTTTCCAAAATACTAAGTAAAGGGAAAAAAATTGCCATCCTAGGTCATATGGCCGAGCTCGGGGAAAAAACTAGAGTCGAACATAATCATATTGCTGAGCTTGCTAGTAAAAGTTTTGATATTATTATTTTCTCAGGGAGGTATAATGAATTCTTTTTAGAAGGCGCAAGGAATGCCAAGTTTGATTTGTCAAAAGTTTTTTTAGCTGAAAATCCAAATGAAGTTTTAAAAGTTTTGGTTGAGAACAATTTGATAAAAGAAAATGATTTAATTTTGGTAAAAGGCTCACAGTCAGCAAGATTGGAAAAAGTTGTAGTAGAACTTTTAGTAAACCCACGTGACCGAGTGGAGGTTTGCCGTCAAGACAAAGAGTGGCAATACAGATAATTTTTTTAAACCAAACCTTTTAAGAAAAAGCCAACGAGGTAGGAAATGATGGCCGCCGCTCCACCAACAAGAAATGTTTCCAAAGCTGATTTAAATTTATTTCTCCCGATTATTTCTCCTTTAACAAAACCGATAGCTAGGAAAGTTAGTCCAGTTAAAATACTAGAAATTAAAAAAACATATTCTTTGTTTAAATTAAAAACGTATGGAGAAATCGGTACAAAGCCAATAATTACAAAAGAGAAAAAAGTAGCGAAAGAAGTTTTTAAGGCGTCGCGAATATTTTGGTTTTCTTTTGATCGTTCACTTAAAAAGTTTGATGAGGCCATGGAAAACCCATCAGCTAGCACATTGGCAACTCCGAGAATGAGTACAATAACAGGTGAGAGGGCAGCTCCGGAAACTCCAGCAACTATGGCAAAGGTGGTAACAGTCCCGTCAATAGAGCCGTAGACAAATTGGGGTAAATATTTTACAAATGTATTTTTCATACAAATATGATATCATATTTGTATAAATATATGGCAGATATAAGTGAATTAAAAGCGGAGAGAATAAAAAAGTTAGAAAATTTAAAAAGTTTAGGTATAAACCCATACCCAGCAAAAATAGAACTGTCTGGAGAGAAAATTTCTAGTGAACAAGCAAGAGAAATGCCACAGAGGCAAGTTGTTCTTGCTGGACGTGTGATGACTATCCGTGGTCAAGGGAAAATATTGTTTATTGATCTCGCTGACCAAGAAGGGAAATTTCAAGTAGTTTTAAAGGTGGATATTTTAGGAGAAGAAAAATTGAAAAACTTTTTTGAAAATATTGACGGGGGGGATTTCATGGCTTTTTCAGGAAAACTTTTTGTAACTCAGCGTGGTGAAAAAAGTTTGGAGGCAACTGATTGGCAAATTTTGTCCAAAGCTCTTTTACCCATGCCTTCAACATTTTACGGTTTAGAAAACGAAGAGGAGCAGTTAAGAAAAAGATATTTGGACTTTGCACTTAACAAAGACAAACGAGATTTATTTTTTAGAAAAGCCAAGTTTTGGAATGTGGTACGTGAGTTTATGAATGAAAAAGGTTTCTTGGAAGTTACAACTCCTACTATAGAAACAACAACTGGTGGTGCAGAGGCGAGACCTTTTAAAACTTTTCACAATGATTTTGATATGGAAGTTTTTATGCGAATTTGTATCGGCGAGTTATGGCAAAAAAGACTTTTGTCAGGTGGGTTTGAAAAAGTTTTTGAAATTGGTAAGGCATATAGAAATGAGGGAAGCAGTCCAATGCATCTACAAGAGTTTACTAATTGTGAGTTTTACTGGAGTTATGCTGATTATAGAGATGGGATGGATTTGATTAAAGAACTATATTTAAAAATTGCTAAAGATGTGTATGGGAAAACCGAGTTTACTTTAGGTGAGCATACTTTTGATTTTGCGAGTGAGTGGCAAGAGATAAAATATGTAGAAGAAGTAAAAAGACAAACAGGAATAGATCTGGAAACTGCCACGCTTGATGAGATGAAAAATAAATTAATAGAACTCGGTGTAAAGTGGGATGGGGAAAACAGGGAGAGATTAACGGACACACTTTGGAAATATTGTCGTAAGAAAATTTCAGGCCCTGCATTTTTACTTGATCACCCATCACTTGTTGGTCCGCTTGCCAAGCCATCTGTTGATGGCAAGACTGTACAAATGTTCCAACCTATTTTTGCAGGAACAGAGGTAGGTCGTGGTTTCTCAGAACTCAATGACCCAGAAGTACAAAGGAAAAATTTTGAACAACAACAACTGTTGATTAATAAAGGTGACGAAGAAGCCATGATGCCTGACTGGGAATTCGTAGAGATGTTGGAACATGGTATGCCACCGGCTTTTGGTTATGGTTTTGGTGACAGGATGTTTTCTATTTTAGAAGGTCTTCCTATGCGCGAATCCGAACTTTTCCCATTTGTTAAACCCAAAGACGAAAATAAAAGCAAAGTAGAAAAAAATAGAAAAGAAACAAAAGTTGTTGTTGCTTTGATAAACTCTGGTGCAGGACTAGCGAAGTGGCAAGAAATGAATACAATTGCACACTTAACTGCAGAATTCGCAGGTAAATATAATGGGAATTTATTTTTTAAAGACAAGGTTCAAACTAAAGATAATAAAAATATCAATCTAAATATCCAACATGCGATTGTGCTAAAGCAAGCTGACACTAATAGTTCTGTTTTAGATTTTATAAAACAATCCCAAGATAAAAATTTTGAGGTCTATACTTTTACTAGAGAAATGTTGAATACGACAAATGACAAAAAAGTAGAAGAAGAAACTAAAATGAAAGATTTTTCTGAAATAGAATTTCTTGGTGTACTAGTTTTTGGAGAAAAAAAAGAAATAGAAGAATTAACTAAAGGATACACCTTATATTCTTAAATACATAAATTATGGTAAATGAAAAGCTGGTGAATAATGAAAGTTCCGATTTAGCTTTTCTTAAGAAATATTCTTGGGCAATTGCAGAACTCGAGAAACAATATATTGCTGGTGACAATTTAATGATGATTGTTAACTCACTAAAGAAAAGGGGAACGATATCACTCAATGATGCATATAGACTTTTAGAGATTTTAGAAAAGCTAGGGCAATTAAAAATAAAAGATAAAAGAACAATAACGGCAAAACTTTTTAGGTATAAAGATGAAATAAAAGAAATGGTTAATAACAGAATAAGTAATGAAAACATATTAATTTATCTAAAGGATCAAGGAATAATTTGCTCAAAGAGGATTTTGTCAAATTTCATTAAGGTCCAAAGAAAACAAGATCCGAGTCTCATAAAAAGGACTTCAGCACATGGTAATGATTTTCGTTTAGAAGTAAGAAAGCTTTCTGAAAGAATAGGTATGAGGGCTGCGGCTAGGGAATTAGTTAAAAAATATCCCAAAGTTCCAGTCAATACTATTTTCAGCATATATCGTAGTAATAAAACTAAAAAATAATTATTTTGTGATTATGCAAAGACTTTGCATCTGCGAAAATAAACATAGATGCAAAGCTATTCGCAACAATAAAAAGTTATCCACAATTTTGTTTGCAAAAAGTATTGCAATAAAAAAATAAATACATATACTGTTTATTAGGCGATTGAGAGTTACAAAATTATTACTCTCATTTTGTAAAAAACTCAGTCTGCCATGTGCTCAATACATTAATTTTAATTTTAAAATATTACTCTATGGCAGCAAAGAAAAAAGCAGCAAAGAAAGTTGCTAAAAAAGTTGTTAAGAAAGCAGCAAAGAAGACTTCTAAAAAAAGATAGTCCCTTACTGTTAACTTACAAAACGCAAAAGCGCAGGTCTTACTCTCCCTGCGCTTTTCGTTTGG
>CAYMOA010000043.1:0-4276 GCA_964391935.1 uncultured Candidatus Saccharibacteria bacterium
CTTTTTAATCTGGTGTCACGTCGCTTTGGAACCATCTCTTCCCATTCCGAACAGAGTCATGAAACGAAGTCGTGCCAATGATACTCAATTTATTGGGGAAAGTAGGTAGACGCCAGATTAAAGTGCCAGAAATTCAAAAAATGATATACTTGCTCATATAAAATATGAACACTTTTACGCATATATTTGGGGTAGAAAAAGAAAAAGAGAGAAGGCTCAAGGTTCAAGAGTCTTTGAAAACAGGAAATACTCGTGGTTATCATTGGCTAGACTCAAACTGGTATGATTACATTTCATCTTTCACCAGATTATTCAGTGACAATAGCCCTTTGAAATATTTGGATTCGAGATTTTCAGGTAGAAAGATCAATGCTCTTGACCTTGGGGGTGCTGGAAATATTTTATTTCACGGACTTACTCACGATGAGCAAAATCCAGTACCTTTGCAGTTCGGTCAGACGGCTGGGGTAGACCTAAATGGTCCTTTTGTAAAACCAGATGATACTCCAGAACATAAAAGTAAATACACTTTGCCCGAGCATAAAAATATCATAGCAGATGCGTTTAGTAAATCAACTTTCAGGCAAGTTCAGGAAGTATTTCCCAAGGGTGTGGATTTAATAATTTCCAGAATGGGTGCCGGACTTAAACATTCACCAGATTCCCCAGAGCTATTATTTCGCCTTTTAAACAATTACTATCAAATTTTAAATGTCGGTGGGGCACTGATACTACAGCTTCCAGTGAAGTTTGCGCAAGAGGTAAAAAAATGGCAAGAATATTTGCAAGCAAATCAGACAAAAGGCTTAAATTTTAAATTTTCATTTCCAGAGGAAGGCCCAGGTTCAGATTCGAGACGAGGTTCTCAGGATAATTTATGTATTTTAATAGAGAAAAATGAGGATGCTCCAAATAATTTACCCTCTTTGCCAACAGAAAAATTAAAATTGTAGGGAAAGTAGGTAGACCGGCCCAGATTAAAGTGCCAGAAAAAAAGTTTTGTAGTATACTGTTCTTATTATGGAGCTAAATTGGAGAAGTCAAAGACAAATAATTATTTTCACAATTTATTTTTTAATAATTTTTATTCCTTTTGCTTTTATCACATATCAAATATTAAAAAAATCGCCAAGTTGTTTTGATGGTATACAAAACGCTGAGGAAGAGGGTATAGATTGTAATGGAAGTTGCGAGTTGCGTTGTGATGGGACATATAGAGATATCAAAATAAATTTTGTTCGAGGAGTAAAAGTTGACGAAGGTGTTTATGATATTTTTGCACTCCTTGAGAATTTCAACAACAATGTGGATTTCCCCAATGTTCCGTATACTTTGTCTTTTTATGGCCCAGAAGGTAAATTATTGGGGAATGCTAGTGGTAGCTTGGCTCTGTCACCACAAAGTAAAAATGCGATTTATATCCCCAGACTTTACCTAGCGCAAGAACCAAAAACTATTGATCTATCACTCGAGCCACACAAAGCTTTAGGTTTTTATGGTTCAGAAAAAAGTTTAACTAATGTTTCTGTGGAAAATTGGCAAGCACAGCGTGGTGCAAACGGATCACTACAAGTTGTGGGGGAATTAAAAAATCCTAATAATAAAGAAGTAAAAAATGTTATTGTATACGCTATGCTTTACGATGACACGAAAACAATTTACGCAGTTTCTAGGACCAAAGTATTTTCAATTCTTGGTAGAGAAAAGACTGCTGTAACTTTTTCTTGGGGTGATATAATAACCCCTACAAATATAGAATTCATTTCTGTTTTTGAATAATACCTTCATGACAAATTTGTTTAATTTCAAAAAAGACTATAGCTTGCTTGTTTTTCCAGTACTCCTGTCGATTTTTGGGCTGAGTACAGTTTTTTCTTTGGGGACAAGTAACGCCATTTTTATTAAACAATCAGTTCTTTTTGCTTTGGGTATTTCAACTTCAATATTTATTTCGTTTATTGATTTGCGTTTTTTGCGTCAAGGGCAATTTATTTTTCTTTTTTACTGTTTATCAGTTTTATTATTACTTTTACTTGTTGTGTTAGGGCACACTATCAATGGGGCTCAGAGTTGGTTTCGCATTTTTGGAGTTTCTTTACAACCAGTAGAATTCGCCAAGCTTGCACTGATTTTTATTTTAGCGAGATTTTTTTACAAACGTCATGGTGATGTTGCCTATTTACCCACTTTGATTTTTTCAAGTTTTTATGCAATTATAATTTTTATTCTTACTATTTTTCAACCAGACTTGGGGTCAGGTTTAGTTGTACTTGGAATCTGGGGGGTTATAGTTTTTGTATCTGGAATACCAAAAAAATATATTGCTGGGATTTTTGTTTTGTTGGCAGCAGTATCAGTGATATCTTGGAATGTTTTTTTACAACCATATCAAAAGTCGAGAATCCTCAACTTCGTTGACCCGACAAGAGATATTCGTGGCTCGGGGTACAATGTTTACCAATCCATGATCGCAGTTGGCTCAGGCGGTGTGTATGGTAAGGGGATCAATTTTGGGACGCAGTCAAAACTTTTGTTTTTACCAGAATACGAAACTGACTTTATCTTTGCGGCTTTTGCCGAGGAGTGGGGTTATATTGGAGTGGTACTGTGTTTAACCTCTTTTTTATTTTTGATTTTAAAAATAATATTTGTCTCTCTAAAAACTGAGTCCAATTTTGAGATTTTATTTATCGTTGGTGTGGCAGCCTATTTTATTATTCACTTTTGTGTGAATGTAGGGATGAATATTGGTTTATTACCCGTGACAGGTATTCCTCTCCCATTTATGTCTTCGGGTGGGTCACACATCATTTTGGAATGGGTAATGATCGGAGTTATTATTTCATTTACAAAAAATGTTAGGAGACTTAAAACAGAAGTGAAAAGCCAGGAAATCTTTGTATTTTAAGGATTTTTGTGGAAATATTTCATGATATAATATGTACTAATAGAGAAAGGAAACTTTTATGCAAAAATGGAAAAAATATATTTTAGCAGCCGATATCGTTTCGCTTTATCTGGCACTAGTTATTGCCATTATCGTTCGTGGTCTTGTTCATGTGCACGCACAACAAACCGAGGCAGTTTGGTTCGCTGCACACACCTTTATTTTCCTGCCATCTTTTCTGTTTTCATTACTAGCTTTGTATATCGCTGGTTTATATGATGCAAAAATACTTTTTGATCGTGCAAAAACTTTAGCCTTACTTATTTATACCCAGTTTGCCACAGCTATTTTTTCTGTAATTTCTTTTTATATCTTAAGAACTGATCTCACACCAAAACTAACTTTGTTTTTTTATGTTATTTTTTCCATTCTTTTTCTCTCACTTTCGAGGAGTTGGCTACTAAACAGAATTCAAAAATTACCAAAAGCGAGAGCAATCTTTTTTGGTAAAAATAAAAGTCTGGTGGAAAAAGTAGTGCCACTCTACGCACCTTTTGTTTTTACTTTTTTACAAGAAAAGAGTCAGGCAGAAAAAGAGATAGCCGACAAAACTTCCAATTTGGTTTTTGATGATAATATTCTAAGTACAGAGAACTTACTATTCATCGAAAGCTTAAAACAAAAAGGTGTAAATGTTTTTTCTTATAATCAGTATCATGAGTTTATTTATAAAAAAGTGGATTTGGATTTTTTTTCTTATCATGATTTTATGAGACAAATAGGTGAGGGAAAAGAATCAGCAATTCACTTTGTGTTTAGAAGGTTGGTAGATATATTTTGTGGACTGATAGTTTTCCCTTTTTTTATTTTATCTTTACCATTTATCTGGCTGGGTATATATATACAAGACAAGGGCAAAGTTATTTTTGATCAGGACAGAGTGGGGTATCTTGGAAAAATTATTAAGGTTTATAAGATACGCACAATGACCGGCACTGATATTGGTGGTATTGTTGACTCAGAAAAAGCCAAAGATGGTGTGAACAAGTTTGGGCTCAAAGTTACAAAGTTTGGTATGTTCTTACGTGAGACAAGGCTAGACGAGTTACCACAGTGTATCAATTTATTAAACGGGACAGTATCTTTTATTGGTCCGCGTGTGAGTGCGCTAGGTATACACGAAGACATGGTAAAAAATGTAGACAATTTTTCTTTACGTATATTGATGCCACAGGGGCTAACAGGTTGGGCACAAGTGCATATGAATATCCAACCAAAAACTCATGCAGAACATGCTGAGCGCTTGGCTTACGAGCTTTATTATATTAAATACCGTAGTGTTCTTTTAGATATTTCTATCATTTTAAAAACTATCAAGACACTTTTATC
>CAYMOA010000044.1:0-4069 GCA_964391935.1 uncultured Candidatus Saccharibacteria bacterium
GCAGGGCGAACTCATCCGGTTCCGCAAATTATGTTAAACTTTATTCAATTATGGATTTGAAAGGCATAAAAGATTTATTAAAACTTCGTAGTGAAAAAGCTGATGACTTATCATCCCTTCCTTTATCATTTGCAAAAATCATTAGGTTAGAAACAAAAGACTTAAAAACTGAAGAAAAGAAAAGAGGAATTGCAATTGTGAAAAAATGGGTTGAGTATATTAACAGTCACAATCTGCAAGACACGACAGATCCATTTACTATCCGTTTTCACTTAAGTGAATTTGCAAAACAAGAATTTGGAAAACCAAAAGAAAGAGTGGTTTTTGAAAGTGTAGATTTAGAAAGTTTGAATGTAGATGGAAAATCTTTCGTGGATTTAATAAAAGAAATTACGAATCCAGATATTTTAGACGATGAAAATGTGTCTATTTATGGAGGAACAGCCAGACTTGCACTAAAAATGTTTGCAGGAGTAGATGTAAGTAGTGAACTTCCTATAAATGATATTGATCTAATTACTAATTCTAAAAACCCAGAGGCAGTAGCAAATAAATATAATGTTGATTTGGCAGGAACTAAAGTTGTAGATGGCGATTTATTAGAAGCAACAAAGGATTTGGCGGACAATGTAGACTGCACAATGAACCAAGTTGCAATTATTGATGGTAAATTATTTTATACAAAACATGCATTAGAAGATGTTAAAAATGGGAATATCAGACTACTTGGTAAAGATGATCCGTTGTTTGGAAGTGAAGGAATACCTTTACCAGATGGAAATATTTATATTACTAGAGCAGGATTTTATAGAACGTTGTCTTTTCTACTTCGTGGTAAAGGAGAAAGAATTTTAGTTTCTAAAGAAAATTTAGAAAGAGAAAAAGATAACATTGGTAGATATTGGATTGTTATGTTATTTGTAAAAATTCTAAAAATGAAAAAAGAAAAACTAGATGAAGCAGTTGTGAATTGGTTTCTTATTGCAAAACAAATTGGATCAACCCAAGCTAATAGTCCAACTGAATTTTTAGAAGAACTTTTACAAAAATTTCCTGAAATGGCAAATTATGGACAAGAAGGAAGATTTGATGCGAATGCACAGATACGATGGCTTATAGGGAAACTTACAGGCAGTGCAGTAGATAATTTACTTGGAGGCAACTCTGTACAAACCTTACCAGACACTTACACTCCTGCCGATATCAAACTTCCAACTTCTTCCGCAACTTTTGATTTAACAGAGTTCTGGAGTAGGGTTAACAAGATTAAAGGTGTTTAGTTTCTAATAATATTTCTTGCCGAACATCGTCTACCAGCTTCCGCCATTAAAATTAATGTCTTTGTTTTTATATTCTTTTTTTCATTGGGCCAATTCCTAGGATAAAATAAATTATATCTAGAAATGTATGGAAAGCTAAATGAATAATAAATGCTATCCATAAACCTAAAAAATAATTGCTATATAAATATGTGAAAATCAAACCACCTATAAAACTAGCAACAATAATTAACAGGGCGTCATTTAGTCTCAGCTTCTTTAGTAGATAAAAATGTGCTGATGAAAATAGGATTGCAATTATTAATGATTCAATGAGTAAATTAGAAAATAATGATGTTGTTAATGACCAGGTAAGGAATAATAATATTTGTTGGATTAAAATTTTTGGGATAAAAACCGTGCTATCCTTAACGGAAATTATTAGGTTATTGCTATTGTGTAGGTAATGGAATGTAACTGTCTTTATGATCACAAGAAAAATTGTAATAAATATTAATAAGTTCATTATATTAAGTATATCAATTTTCTTCTAAAATACTTTGCCAAACCCCAAAGGACAAGTGTTCCCTTGCATCGTCTACCAGCTTCCACAAGTGCTATAATGTTTATATGAATAAATTTGTTCTCGTAAAATACGGTAAGAAGAATTGTTATAAATTTGAAAAAACTGAATCAGGAGTTTTAACTGAAAATCAAATAAGGATTAAAGTAAAATATATTGGTATTTCTTTTACAGATTACATAATTAAACGAGGATATTATCAGTATCAAAAAGAATATTTTCCTTTACCTTTTGTGCAAGGTTTTGAATTTGGAGGAATAATTACTGAAATTAAAAATAAAGATAGCGACTATAAAATTGGAGATGAGGTTATTGGTATAAATAAATTTAATTGTTTCCAAACAGAAATATGTTTGGATGAGAAAAATATTATAAAAGTTCCAAAAGGATATTCATTATTAGAAGCATCTAGTTTTCCTGTAAATTTTTTTACTGCATATCACGCATTGAATAACTTGGTTGTGGTAAATGAAAATTCTAAAGTGGTAGTAACAAGTGCTGCCGGAGGGGTTGGTTTTACATTAGTTCAATTGTGCAAAATTGCTGGACATCGTGTGATTGCTTCTGTAGGAAATAAATCAAAATTTGATTATGTTAAAAGCGTTGGTGCAGACAAAGTTATTATAGATGATAACTTAAGTGAAGAAAAAGATATTGATGTTGTTTTTGACAGTAGTGGAACTTTTAATCCTGTAAAACACAGAAAGCATCTTTCAGTAAACCCTAAAATAATTGTCTTTAGTTTTAATTCACTTTTAACAAAAAATCTTTTCAGAAATATTTTTAATTACTTTAATTTATATAAACCAAAATTATTTGATCTAGTTTATAACAACATAACCATTTCTGGTTTTAATATTATTAAATTTACTGAAGATGATAAATATTTTGAAAAGATTAAGACCGAACTTCTTAAAGCTCTAGAAAGTAAGAGTTTGAAAGTGCAAGATATTAGATTGTATAATTATAAACAGATTGATGAGGCTATTGAGAGTTTAGCCAACAGAAATAATAAAGGAAAGGTTATTTTAGAAATTAGTGACTAGTTTCTTTTTGTATTTCTTGCCGAACCCTAAAGGACAAGTGTTCCCTTGCATCGTCTACCAGCTTCAGCTAACAAAAAAATTATTAATTTTTCAAATACTCTAACATCGTATTCGCATCAGAGACTTCGAACGGGTCAGTTGGACAATTGTCTGAAAAACCTGGTTCAGCAAAAACTTTTTTAATTTCCCCATTTTCTACATACATAGAATACCTCCATGATCTATTACCAAAACCGAGATTTTCTTTTTTCACCAACATCCCAACTGCTTTTGTAAATTCTCCATTCCCATCTGGCAGTAGAAAAATATTTTTAATATTTAAATTCTTCCCCCATTGAAACATGGTGAAGGCATCATTTACTGACAAACAAATTATTTGGTCAATGCCAAGATTTTTAAACTCTTCAAACTTTGCCTCATAGCCTGGCAAATGTGTAGAAGAACAAGTTGGAGTGAAGGCGCCAGGCAAAGCAAACAAAACTATTTTTTTATTATTAAAAATTTCTTCTGAAGCTAAGTCTTGCCATCTGAATGGGTTCTCTCCACCTACAGACTCATCTCGTACACGAGTTTTAAAAGTTACATTTGGGACTTTAATATTTTCAAGATTTATTTGCATATTTTTGGTTATTCTTAATGACCAGATTATATCACATGTAATTACTTTAACTTTTTTATTCAATAATATGGTATTATGAAAAGTATGAATGAAAAAATAATGTATGGTGCGGTTGGAATAATCCTTGGTGTTGTGCTTATGAATTCTTTTACTTGGGCTGGATATGGTGCAACAACTTGTCCCATGATGTCTTCAAACGGAATGATGCACAATTCTGACGACATGGGCGGAATGATGGATGGTATGATGTCAGGACTTAAAGGTAAAACAGGAGACACTTTTGATAAAGCTTTCCTATCAGAAATGATAATCCACCACGAAGATGCAGTAAATATGGCTAAGGAAGTTTTAGCAAAATCAAAGCGACCAGAATTAATACAATTAGCAAATGAAATTGTAAATGCGCAAACAAGAGAAATAGATATGATGAAGAATTGGAGTAATACTTGGTTTAAATAGAAATTCAGGACAAAAAAACAAAAAAATTTCCTAACGGAAATTTTTTTGTTTTTACCCTATAAATATGGTAAAATGCTTTGACAAAGGAGCGGTGCATGAGTGG
>CAYMOA010000045.1:0-3996 GCA_964391935.1 uncultured Candidatus Saccharibacteria bacterium
CTAAATATGGTTTCCCTTTGGTTGCATACACGCAGGGTTCATAACATTTATTGAATGCAACACCTGGAACTGGATTTTGTGAGTTTTTAATCCACAAACAAACCCTTTTATTATCTAGTCCATTCTTACGAAACACTTCCTGAATTAAACCGATATATATCTGGTCACACCAATAAAATATGTGAGTGTCTTGTCCGGAAATAAAGAGCGAAGCCTTTAGAGAGTCTTCTGTGAATTTTAAATATTCATCAAAAGTTCTTGTATCGTTTACATTCCCACCATAATTCTGTTTTCCTCCAATACCACCTGAATAATTTACAGATATATTGTAAACCGGATCAGAATAAACCATTGAGACTTTGGTGTCTTTAGGAAATTTATTCACAGTTTCTAACTTAGTAGAATCACCACAAACGATAATATGATTTCCGAGATGAATAACATCTCCTAATCTTGTTTTAGGGTTTTTGTTATTCTTGGTCTCCTTTTCAATATCAATATTATCTTCTCTCACTTTTTTATCAGTATCCCAAGCTGTAGAAAGTTTTACTTCATCAAACCCAATATCAAGCAACATGTCTAGTTCAAAGGATTTCAATAACTCAAAATCCCAATCTCCACCAATAGCATTGGATCCAATTAAATATTCTTTTGCTTCGTCCTCAGTAAGTTGTCGATTTGGAATTCTAACATCAATTAATTCTTCACCTCGTCCAAGTAGCTGAAGAGCTTTAATTCTTTGGTGTCCTGCTAAGATTTTTCCGTCTAAGTTTATTGCTGGGATTTCTGCTAGATTAAATTTCTTTAGACTTTTCTTTAAGTCCGATAGTTGTTTGTCGGTAATTTTACGAGGGTTAACTTCTTGAGGAATAAGTTCGTCCACGCATCTTTGGACAGTTGTCCACTCTAATTTTCTGGTCATAATTTGTTTACTTAATTTATTTTTGTAATTGCAGACACAAAAATACCTCTTCTTTGATTAAATTAAAAAACTCTAAATCAAAGAAACGACAAATTTTCATTTGTTATTTCCTCGATTTAAAGTTCTACACTAAGCCTTTCCAGCTGGTTTGCTTCTTGCGTTAGTCAGTTGTTTTATTTAAATCCATTCAGCATCCCTTCTCCTTATTTTCTGCCCATGATGAGGTCAAGGATTGGGAATACTAGTTGCTATGCAACTAAGGTGTATTTGGTTGTGCCCACAAGCTATTTTTACCACAAAATCTCACAAATTGCACGCTAAATGGTGGATAACTTGCATGGCATTTACAAAATCAAATAGGATTGGGAATTTTTCTAGACAATATTATAGACTTTTTGTCAAAATTTTAACACATTTTTTACTCTGTAAATATTGTAAAAATTCGTCTTTTACTCTATTCTATATACAGTGAGTTTTCAAAAGAAAAAGAAGTAGAAGCCGAAGTTTACTCAATGCAAATGTAGACTAAGACTCGAAACCAATCATTTAGTAAATCTCTACCCTATTAATAAATAATTTAAATTATAGTAATATGTCCCACAAAGTCTCTTCCTTACATACCGACAAACTAAAAGCTGTTCCTTCGCCTACCAAAATTGGCCAAGTATCCAATTTACACAACTGGATCCAAGAAATACTTGGAGATACACACCATACCTTCCTACAAGGATCATATAGAAACGACACAGCCATCTCAGATATTAACGACGTTGATATTGTCGCAATCCGACTTACTACTTATAGTGGTGTACATTCCCCATTTGCTACTAGCCAAAATGACAAAATTCAATGGGACACAATTTTTACTGAGATTGAAAATAAACTTCTGAATCAAAAAAAGTACAGTTGGACAGTTACACGAGATGATAAATGCATAATTGTTAAAACTGATAGTTTAAGTGCTGATGTCGTACCAGCAGTACAATTTCACATAGACCATCTTGAAGATCCAATTGTGATTCATTCATTCAAAACAGGCGTCGAAAAAATAAATCACCCAAGATTGCATTGGCAAAATGGTGTTGCAAAAAATAAGGCCACTGATCAAAATTACAAACCAACTGTAAGAGTTTTTAAAAATTGGATCTGTAACCATTTTGATAAGAAAAAAATAATATCCTCGTACCACATGGAATCTCTTGTTCATTACTGTGAAGATAAAAATTTCTCCAGCGACCCAGTCGAATCTTTTATAAAAGTTGGAAATGAAATCAGTGAACTTATGGATCTGAGACATGTTCATGAATTTCCTATAAATAGTGTGTGCGGACTTGAAGACATTGTTTCTAACTGGGAAGATGAAAACAGAATTGCTTTCAGTTTGCAACTAAAACATTCTGTAGGTCTGGCAACTCAAGCATATAATTCTAACGATACGGTAAAAGCTGACTACTTATGGAGATTGGCTTTCAATATGTAATATATGAAAACTTTTAAATTAAATTCTAAATTTTACATTATCTTCACAATTATCTTCCTGCCACTATCTTTCTATTTATCTAACTACATAGATAATTTAGTAAAAAATCTTAACCCGGAAGGTTTTCTCGGTAAGTTAACACATTATGGGGTTTTAGAAACACCCACCACCGTTCTAGTACTTATCTTTCTTTTCTGGAGTATTAATACGTACCTTTGGAGAATCAAATTTGTATATGAAGTACTTAATATTCCCAACATCAACGGTAGATATACTGGATATCTAGTGAGTAGCTACGATGAATCAAAAAAATTCCCAATTGCTCTTGAAATTGTCCAAACCCTAACAGATATTTCAATTAATCTATTTACTGAAAAATCTTGCTCGTATAGTATTTCTGCAAACTTGGTGAAAAATCATTTAGGAACTTGGTCGTTAGCTTATATTTACCAAAATAAGACTTCTGCAATGGGCACAAACAATGATATGAGAGATCATAACGGAACTGCCTTGTTGGATATATCTGGTGACTGCGACAATCTTGAAGGTAACTATTACAATAATCCAAGAGAAAGAGGAAGATTTGGCACAATCAAGGTTGAGTTCTCCAGTGGAAAAATTAAAAGCAAGTTTTAATTCAAATAGTTACAGTAGCATGTAACATTATATGCCTTATCATGTAACATTTGTCACATTTTGAAAAACTACTAGCCACGAGAAGCGTCGAAATGATATACTCTGAAAAGCTCAGAAAAACCTTACCCCACAAGGGTACACAAAGGTTCTATCTCGAGAACGCTCACAAACAAAATCACTATATAATAGTAAAATGGTTATTTTCTCTACCATTTTGGGTATTCCGGACTTTATGTGAAAAATGAATTGCTTGAATTAAATTTCTATGCTTTACTTTTTGTATTAAAAAATAATAATTAAAATACATATATGCCAAAAATTTCACAATGGCCACCAGATCATAGGAAAGCAGAACAAGCAAATGAAAATACTTACAGTATTGAACGCAAAGAAAATTTAGCAACTGCACGGAAAGTTTTACTTGAGCTAGTTTCTGAACTGCATAATTCTGGTACAGATTTAACAACTCGTGACATAGTACTATATGCAAGCAGATACAAACAAATCGAAGGAGGTAATGAAGAAGTTTTTGCGCCTTCACCAGAAGTTGAAATTACAGAGTTATTTGATGTAACCATAAAGAATATACTAGATAATACTAATAATCCTTATTTAAAAATAGATAATGAAAAACTTATGGAGTATTGTGATGAATTATATGAGATTAACGAAGAGTTATAGTTTCAAGATTACTAATTGAAGTTTGTACCTCACCTTTACAGTCCAACGATTTTATGAAATAAAAACCGGACTTGGCCGGACACATGTTCCTATACTAAAACCTAATACCTGATCTCTAAAAATTCCTTTAACTTCCCCAAAGTCCCCTTTGTCCCATCTTCATAAGCAGAAGCTTCATCCTTAGTAATAAACCCTTGCATCAAGTTGACCTTTGTCACCTCGGGAAAAACTTCGGTCAGGTGATAAGTTTCTTTTTCTAAACCACTAGCCTTGCTCG
>CAYMOA010000046.1:0-3961 GCA_964391935.1 uncultured Candidatus Saccharibacteria bacterium
CTGTAAAATGATAGTATAAACATATGAATCTGAGAGAGTTAAGCGATGAAGAAGTGGTGATTTTGGTACAAAATGGGAACAAAGATGCCTATGGTGAAGTTCTCAACCGTTTTGAACCAAAGATTAAAAAATATGCTTATCGCTTTTTCCGCGATAAAGAAGAAGTAACAGATATGGTCCAAGATGTTTTTATAAAAGCTTATATCAATTTGCAATCCTATAACTCAACCATGCGTTTTAACCCTTGGATATATCGTATTGCTCACAATGAGTTTGTAAATAAAATAGCTTGGAAAAGTATTAGAAAGTTTGTACCTATAGACTCAGACGAACTCATACCACTTGCCATCTCTGCACCGGAAGACGTGATGCGAGATGCACTAAAAGAAGATGAGAAACGGATCATGGAAGAATATTTGTCTCAACTCGATGACAAATATAAAACCCCGATAATTCTTTTTTATTATCAGGATTTGTCATATGAAGAGATCTCAGATGTATTACAAATACCCCCCAACACAGTCGGGGTGCGGATAAAGAGGGGTAAGGACAGGTTAAAATCGATAATCGAAAACAACATCCCCACTCAAACAAAATAGTTCAAACAGGGCGGCGGCTTCGCCGCCGCCCACAAAGAAACATATATGGAAAATACAAATGATAATATAAAACAAAATATTTTAGACAAAATAAAAAACGAGGAAGTAAAAATGACTTCTAAAAAATTCTTCTTTTTAAAATGGATGACTCTTTTAATTACTTCTCTGTTTTTTCTAATTCTTGGGATATACATACTCGCATATGTTAGTTTTCTTTTTGTAGATAATGGGTTGGTATATATTCCACTTTTTTCGGAGTCTGGCATTGTTGATTTTATTGTTGAGGTCCCATGGACTCTGGTTATTTTAGGTCTTTTCTCAGTTTTCTTATTCTCTATTACTTCTAAAACTTTTTATAAAATTTACCGCAAACCATTTCTTACTTTTTTCTTTTCTATTTTGATGATAATTGTTTTATCACACCTTATTTTGGTAGAAACAGGTGGGATGAAATATTTAAAAGAAGAGGCCTATAGTCAAAAGTTTCAACTGGTCCCTTCCAAGTTTTTACAATTCCGAACTTCTCAGTCAGGAAGTCTTTTGGTTGGCTATGTAGTTGGTACAACCTCAAGTTCTCTGATTATTCGTGATCGTCAAAATCAATTGGAAGAAATTATTTCCACAGAAGCATTGGATTATAATAGTTTTTCTGTTGGACAGCTTGTAAATGCTTATGGTCAAAGGGTAGATGGGAAATTCTCTGTAAAAAGTATTGAAATCGTTAAGTAATTGTGGAAAAAGTCTTTTGATTTTTTGTTGTAATATTTGTAGGTTTTTTCCGTATTAGATATTGTGAGGAAAAAACTTATAGCCTCACCAAAGGAATGCGCTAGTTAATGGTTGGAAAATTATTAACAAATAAATTTTATAACTAAATGTTTAAAAATGTTTCTGTCTTCTTAGATCGGAAACGGCGAAAGCCAGCGAAATAATATACAAAAAAATAGATGTTTAAAACAAAAAATCCCCTTGTGCTGGGATTTTTTGTTTTTTATTTCTTCTTCCCTATAACTTCATCCACTAAACCATATTTTTTTGCCTCATCAGCACTCAACCAATAATCTCTGTCTTGATCTTTTTCTAATTGTTCATAAGTTTTACCACAATTTTTAGCCAAAATTTCAGTTAATCTTTTCTTTAATCTGAGTCCTTCTTTTAAATCAATTTCCATATCAGTAACTTTTCCACGAGTTCCTGCACTTGGCTGGTGGATCATGACTGTTGCGTTTGGTAATAGAAATCTTTTTCCTTTAGCCCCAGATGATAAGAGGAATGCCCCCATAGAGGCTTGTAGACCCATGCCGTAAGTAGAAACATCACATTTTAAATGCTGCATTGTATCATAGATAGCAAAGCCATCATAAATAGTCCCACCTGGAGAATTGATATACATTTTGATATCTTTCTTTGGGTCCTCAGCTTCTAAAAAGAGTAATTGTGCTACCACTAGACTTGCTGTGTGTTCATTTACATCTTCACCAAGGAAAATAATTCTTTCTTTTAAAAGTCGTGAGTAAATATCATAAGCTCGCTCGCCATTCGCAGTTTTTTCTAAAACGGTAGGTATTAACATATTTTTTTAAAATTTATACTTATATTCCCTTTTTCCCCGCGGAGCGGGGAATCCAGAATTTTTTCTAATAAACTAGAGGCTACTATAGGTTTTTTATGTTAAAATGTCAAGTATATACTAAAGTATAAGGCAACCTTATGAGACTTCATAGATTTTTAATAGAAAATATAGAGTTTGATCGACAAGATAGTGACAAAATTGTCCTAAAAGATAAAAATTTATTAAACCAAGTTTTAAATGTTTTTCGATTTAAAGTTGGGTCGCAATTTATTGTTTTTGATGGGAGTGGAGTAGAGTTTTTGGTTGAGATGGTGGAGTTCTCGAAAAAAGAAATTTTATGTTTAATAAAAGAAGAAAAGATAGGGATAAAAAGAAATAAAAAACTTTCTTTGGTTTTTTCTATGATTAAAAAAGAAAATATGGAACTAGTTATCCAAAAATGCACCGAGCTGGGTGTTACCAGTTTTGTTCCTATTATCTCTGAGCGAACAATAAAAACAGGTTGGAATTTTGAGCGCATGGAAAAAATAGTAAAAGAAGCTGTGGAGCAATCAGGTTTTTCTGACTTACCAGTTCTTGCGACTGAGGCGGTAAAATTAGAAAAATATTTAGAAAAAATAAAAAAAGAAAAAGAAAATTTTGATGGAGTTGCTGTACTCGACTTTGATGGAGTGCCACTGTCATCAGTGAAACATTTGATTTCGGTAGATACGGTTTTGGTTGGGCCCGAGGGTGGCTGGTCAGAAAAAGAAAGGAGTCTTTTTAAAAAAAATAATTTGAAAATAATTGCTCTGGGACAAAATACTCTCCGTGCAGAAACCGCCTGCATTTCCATTGCCTCCATCTTTCTATTATAATTTTATTGTTGCACTGTTTCTATTTGAGGACTAATTGTTTCGTAGGTACTGATTAGCGAAGAAAGAATAGCAAGTAAACTCGCGGCAGACCAAGCTTGTTTCTGGCAAGACTTTTGCCCAGTTGTCCCACAATAATCCTGATGTTTTCCATCATTAAAAACAAAAAGTTCCAATGGAGTTTGAAAATGTTCAAAAGAGTTTAATAATGCCTTTCGAACAAGCTCAGCTTTGTCGTGAAAGCCAAAGTTTTCTAACCCTTCGATTATTATCGCTGTATCATGTGGCCAGATGGAACCGTTGTGATAACTATTAGCCTGGAAGAATTTTGAGTTTTTGCTCAGTGTTCTTATGCCAGCCGTCGGCTCAAATAGATCCTCTTTCATAAGTCTTTCTGCGAGTAGTGTTATATATTTTTCTTCTAAGATAGTTTCTTTCCATAAACAATGCCCCATGCTAGAGCGAGGTGAATTTAATTTTTTTCCATTCCCATCAATCGCAAAGGCTATTGAGAATTCCTCATCTTTTTCAGAAACAAATTTTTTATTAAAATTTTCTTTTAAAACTTTTGCTTTTTCCAAATATTTTTCTTCATTCAAAAATTTTCCCCAGTATAAAAGTGCAACATAGGTGTAACTTTGAACTTCTGCAGGTGCAATCGGGTAGACTACTTGTGAGTTATCTTCGTGGAAAATTGAGTCGTGACTGTCCATCCAGCTCTGAGTTTTCAGTCCACCAAATTTCCTATCCACATGAAAACCATAATCAATAAAGCCATCATTGTTAGAATCAGAAAAATCGCAAATCCAGTCTAAGGAAGAATATATATTTGGGTACATTTTTTCTAAAAATATTCTATCTTCAGTAATGGTAAAATATTCGAAAATAGTAATTAAGAAAAGTGGTGTTGAGTCCACCGAGTCATAATTTTTCAT
>CAYMOA010000047.1:0-3902 GCA_964391935.1 uncultured Candidatus Saccharibacteria bacterium
TTTTCCACTGGGAATTGCACACACCTATTGTATTGTCCAAAAAGTTGAGTATACTTGCAGGTATACAGAAAAAAGAAAATTTTTGTTTTTTATTTGTCTGAAAAATTATTAGAAAAGAAAATTATTAAAAGAAAAATATGCGAGATATACAACCCAATAGTCAAAACAGAGGTGTAGTCAATGCGGGGAGCGGTGCACGACCAATCATACCTATTGAACAAGCCAAGCGATATGCTACTCCACCAAATGTTGTGAAAAGAGAATATTTCCAACCAAAAAAAGACAGCAGTAAAAAATTCTTGGCTCTCGGATTGTTTTTATCTCTCATTCTTATTTCTATAATTTTCTTTTTAGCCACATTTGCTTTTGACGGAGCCACAATAACTATCAAACCACTGATCAGAAAAGACCTAGGGCTTAACGAGACTTATGTTGTAAGTGAACTTGATAGAAAAGATCTATTGTTGAATAAAAATATCCAAGTTAGTGAAAGTATCACTGTTCCGAAAAAAAGCGTGAAAAAAGTTTTTAGAAAAGCTGATGGGGAAGTTATAATTTATAATAATTTTAGTAAAGACACTCAGAAATTTGTAAAAGGAACTAGACTTTCAACCACCGATGAAAAAATATTCAGAATCGTGGCAGATGTAACTGTTCCCGGGAAAAACGGCAATACTCCTGGGCAAGTAAAAGTAAAAGTACAAGCCGATGTAGAAGGTGTCGAGTATAATATCGGTCCGACCAAGTTCACTATCCCTGGTTTAAAAGCAACTCCTAAATACAAAGATTTTTATGCTGAGTCGTCAACAACTATGAAAGGTGGAGCTAGTGGCAATGAGACCAATGTTTCTGATGCTGACCTGCAAAAAGCTTTGTCAGATATAAAAATTAAGTTAGTAGAAAGTGCACAAGCAAAAATCGGTAATGATGTACCAGAAGGTTTTACTTTTAACAAAGATACTCTTGTTTTGTCTGTTGGTAAAATGACCAGAACAAGTGAAGATGAAAACACGGCAACATACACACAAAATGCAACCGGCACCACTCTTTTCTTTAAACGGGATGAGATAGTAAAAAGAATTCTCGAGAAACAGTATGTCAACGAGATTTCTAAACCAACAGTAAAAGTTTTGGATACTGCTAACTTGGTAATAGGAGTTTCCAATCATGGGGAGGCACTGGATGATTCTTCTCAAGTAACCCTTACTGTAACTGGTCCAGCTCCTGCTATTTTTTATCCAAATAAACAAGAGATATTGGAGTACTACGCTGGGCGATCGGTGTCAGAGTTTAATGATATTGGAAAAAAGTTTCAATTTGTCGACTCTGCTAAGAGGGTAATTTATCCATTTTGGAATACTCGCTTCCCAACAAATATTTCCAAGATTACAGTCGAGTTCGAGGAGTAGATTTTACTTTTTCTTTTATTCGAATGTTTTATGGATTGTCATCATAGATATAGGGTGTTTGTCGGAGATGGACATAAGTATTTAGACATTACCACATGATATTGACTTATTTTTTAATTCTGTTATAATAGTTAATATCTGAGCAAGGACTGCTTTGATCCGAGAGGTGACGGAATCACCTTGTCCACAGCAATGGAGTTGCAAAATGTGGACCACTCTCGACTACCACGACGTGAACCAGTTGCCGATCGGCTCGGGCACCTTCAATGGTGTACCGGACTGTGACGACAACAACTGACGCGCCGGCGACTCGGGAGGATGCTAGCACGTTTGCTAGCATCTTTCTCAAAAACTGTAAACTTTTATTGTTTTTGAGAAAGATAAAATGTTAAAACTTAAAGATTTAAAAGTTAATTATACTTCCAAAATTTTAGAAAATAAGATTAGACTAGATGTTTACGAACGGGAAAATGCACCAATAGAAATACGTTTCAATATCCTAGGAGGTGATGTTTTTAGCAATAACCTAAACAAAAAAGGTTTAGCTCACTTTGTTGAGCATATTTTGTGTGCAGGAACACAAGAATACCCAACGAAGGATAAATTAGCATTATATTTAGATTCTTTTGGCGGATATTTTGGAGGTGAAACTTGGTCGGATAGATTAGTATTAAAAATGGGATGTCCAAGTGGAGACGATGTAGAAACACTAATTCAAGTATTAAGTAGTTGTTTGCAATCACCTGTATTAAATGAAAAAGTTATGGAGTCAGAAAGAGGGTCAATAATTTCTGAGTTTAATCAAAAGTATTCTAAGTATCAACAAAAAGTTTACAAAATTTTTTATGATCTTTTATTTTTTGGAACTGAATATCGGTATTCAGGTATTGGAAGTTTAGAGAGTATAAATGATATCACTAGTATTGACATTCAGAACTGGTTAAAAGACAACCTTATAGGAGGCAGAATAGGAATTTGCGTTACGGGGGATATTTCAAGTCAAAGAATTTTAGATTTATGTGAAAAATTTCTAAATTTTATTCCTAGTGGAGCACAACGAAAAGTAAATGTACCAGTTGCAAAAGAAAACCTTTTAATTGAAAATTTCAATCAACAGAAACATACATCTTTCCTTTCTGTAAATGAAAATAATTCTCTTGTTATTCTTGGGTTTAGGGTTGGTAGCTTATTTAGTAAAAACTATGCTATCCATTTATTGTTAAATCAAATATTTGGCGCGCAAGGAAGACGAAGTAAGTTGTTAACAACAAAGTTGCGATATGAAAAAGGGTTATCATATTCACCACTTTCATATTTTATGAACTTTATTGATACTGGATATTTTTGTATAGAATTAAATTGTAAAAGCGACGGCATAAACAATGTCTTGGAAGTGATAAATAAAATTATAAGAGAAGATTTTGAGAAAGAACTTACTAAAGAAAGGTTTGAACTAGAGAAAAATAGATTCAACAAAACAATAGCAAGCACATATGAGAAAAATTCTGAGTTTTTGGAATTTGGTAATTATGTTACACTTACAGAAAGCAACATAAATTTTGATAAATTTGTTGAAGAAATAAATAATATAAGATATGAAGATTTCTTGGAAGAAGGAAGAAATTTCCTAAGAAATAGAAATTGGTATATTTCGTATTCATCTGATAAGGAAATTTCACTTATTGAAATTCAAAAATAATTATTAAAATATTAGGTTTGTATATTATGACAAATGAAACCCTCAGGAAAAATGAAGCAAGTGTAACTTCTAATATAGAAAAATTAGATCTAAAAGACTTACAAGAGTATTCCGATTTCTTTATAAGCGAAATTAAAAAAGATTCAGTCTATGGTGAAGAAGAATTAAATAAAATAATAAGACAACATTCGGTAGAAAATATCATCCCAAAGATTTCAGATCCAAACCACCTGCTGTACGTTCTCAGACGAGATGGAAAGATGGTTGGAGTTCTGGAAGCTAAAGTCGTGGGTAGAGATGAAAAAAATAAATTATTAAGCCAAATATTTAATTCACTCGGCCTTAAAGAAAATCAAGCATTTGGCTATATGTCTTGGATATTATCTGCAGAAAGCAAAGAAGGAAACAAAAGATCTGGTGTCGCAACTGAATTGTATAATAAGGGGATTGAAGAATTAAATAAACTTGGTATTAAGTTTTTCGTAGCAGGAATGAGAACAGGTAATGAGGCATCTATAAATTTGCATAAAAAAATGATGTTTTTTGAAGATTTAAATTTGCCTAAACTTGATGGGTATCAGTGGTATACTAGAAGATCTTAAATAAGATCCATGGTTATTAAAAGGTATTCTTCTGAAGAATAGACAAAAAAGAAATATAGTTTATACTTTTGAAACTAGATAAATTTATTTGATATCTCGCACAGCGAGTTATCGAAGGGTTATATTGATAGAAAAACAAATGATAAAAAAACCAACAGGAAATTTTAAAAAGAAAAATAGCAACCCTAGACC
>CAYMOA010000048.1:0-3807 GCA_964391935.1 uncultured Candidatus Saccharibacteria bacterium
AAATGATAAAAAAACCAACAGGAAATTTTAAAAAGAAAAATAGCAACCCTAGACCAAGGGTTTTTGTTGACCAAAACTCAGACGAAAACAAAGCAAGACGTGTGAAAGAGGGAACTGTTCGAGGTCGTGTAGTAGAGGCCCTTCCCAACGCTCAGTTTCGTGTAGAGTATGAAGATGGTACCAAAGGCTTGGCTTATTTGGGTGGTAAAATGAAAGTATTTAAAATACGTGTTTTAGTGGGAGATATGATCGAAGCTGTAGTAGACCCATACTCAAAAAAGGGAAGAATCACTAAGAGGGGATAAGAAACCTTGTCAAATAGAAGAAAATCTGCTATAATTGCGGCACTAATTTTCGCGTCATTTTGGCATTTGTCAAGGAGTCGGAAAGTTATTTGTATTTATTAGATCGTGCTCAAAAAAAACATTATAAATTCACATGAAAGTTAGGTCATCAATCAAAGGAATATGCGCTTCTTGTAAGCCCGTTAAAAGACGTGGTGTTTTACGAGTAATCTGCAAAAATCCAAAACATAAACAAAGACAAGGATAAATATGAGAATATCAGGTATAAATATCCCAGAAAATAAAAGGATCGAAATTGGCCTCTCTTACTTGTATGGTATCGGAAGAAAAAATGCTCAATCAATGCTTGCAGCCGCAGGAGTTGATGGATCAAAAAAACCTAAAGATGTCACACCAGAAGAGGAGAATGCACTTCGTCGTGAAATTGAAAAAGTTAAAATCGAAGGAGATTTAAAAAGATCAATAGCGGCAAATATTAAAAGACATAAAGACATCAAGACTTACAGAGGCTTGAGACATCTGAGAAAACTTCCAGTTCGTGGTCAGAGAACAAAGACTAACTCACGTACAGTTCGTGGTAACACACGTAAGACGATGGGTAGTGGACGTAAGAAAGTTGAGAAAACCTAAAAAATAAAATCTTAAAGAATATATGGGAAAAAAAAGAATAATAAAAAAGTCAGGTTCAACTCTCGACCAAGGACTTAAAAGTAGAGCACTCGCAAAAGTTACTAAGAAAAAAATTGTTTCTGGTAAACTTTATGTAGAAGCAACTTATAACAATACAAAAGTTTCTCTTACAGACAAGCTTGGGAATGTAATCATTTGGTCATCTTGTGGAGCCCTAGGTTTCAAAGGTGCTAAAAAAGGTACACCATTCGCAGCTGCAAAAGTAGGGGAATTAGTTGGGGAAAAAGCCAAAATGGCTGGTGTTAAAGATGTAGACGTAGTTATTACAGGAGTTGGTTCTGGTCGAGAATCAGCAGTGAGATCATTCATAGCACATGGTATCGAAGTTAACTCGATAGAAGACCGAACACCTGTGGCTCACAATGGTCCTAAACCAAAGAACCCAAGAAGAATATAGTATGTCAAGAATCAAATGTAGAACATGTCGTCGTGTTGGAGAAAGTATCTGTGGTCGTGAGAAATGTGCTTTTAAAAAACGCCCATTTGCACCAGGCCGCTTAGACTCAGAAAGAAAACATAAATCAAACAAAAGTGAATACGGGGAACAACTTCGTGATAAGCAGAAATTGCGTATCGCTTATGGTCTTCGTGAGAAACAGTTCGGAGCTTACATTAACAAAGCGATCAATATGAAAGGTGTGAATACTCAAGAAATGATCTTCACTCTTTTGGAGTCTCGTCTCGACAATGTAGCTTTTAGATGTGGACTTGCGAATACTCGTGCACTTGCAAGACAACTTGTAAACCACGGACACGTAATAGTAAATGGAAAGAAAATTTCTATTCCATCTTATTCTGTAAAAGTAGGAGATGTTATAGAAGTGAGAGAGGGTAGTAAAGTATCAAACTACTTTACAAAATTGGCAGAAAAATTTGAGCCGACTGTTCCATCATGGATAACAGGTGACGCAAAGAAAATGTCCTTTACCATCAAAAATCTTCCAAAAGAATTGGACAAAGCTGCAAATTATCAAACTATCGTAGAGTTTTATAGTAGATAGCAGGAAATGTTTTTCTTAAATTTTAATTCTTAATTAAAGTAAAAGAAAACAAAAAATAAAATACAAATAACGTAAAATAATCAAAAACGTATGCAAAATAAAAATATACTTTTACCATCAATCCCAAGAGTTGTAGAAGAAACAACTAACAAAGGAATCTACGAAATCGAAAACCTATACCCAGGCTACGGTCATACTTTGGGGAATTCTCTTAGAAGAATTATCCACTCTTCTATCCCGGGAGTTGCTATTACATCACTCAAAATAGAAGGAGTTCAACACGAATTCACAACTATCCCAGGTGTTGTAGAAGATGTAATCTCACTTATTCTTCATCTAAAAAGAATCAATTTTAAAATGACGGGCGATGATGCACAAACTCTTAACCTCTCTGTGAAGGGAGAAAAGAAAGTGTATGCAAAAGACATCACATGTCCGTCTCAAGTTGAAATCATGAATGCAGATGAATATGTTTGTGAGATATCATCTAAAACAACTTCTCTCAATATCGAGATCACAGTTGAAAAAGGAATTGGCTATATGGCTAAAACTGCTCGTATGAAAAACGAGAAAACTCCAATTGGTACAATAGCTCTAGACGCTGACTTTACACCTATCCGCCGCGTAAAATACGAGGTTGAGGATATGCGTGTAGGAGATCGTACTGACTATAACAAACTAGTACTTTTTATCGAAACTGATGGAACAATTACACCTCGTGACGCATTTGTATCTTCGGTAGAAGGTATGGTTGCTCAACTCCAAGTGTTAACGACTATCGGTGAGAAAAAAGTAAAAGTTGAAATTGTAACTAAAAAAGAAGAAGTAGAAGAAGGTGATGACGATGTTAAAAAAACAAAGATAGATGATCTTAACTTGTCCTCTCGAACTGTTAACGCACTGATGATGGCCGGTATAAAAACTGTAGCCGGAATAGTTCGTAAATCAGAAGTTGATCTACACGAAGTAGAAGGTTTGGGAGAAAAGGCGGTCGAAGAGATAAAAGAGTCAATTGAAAAATTGGGTCTATCACTAAAATAATTATTATATGTTACACGCAAAAAAAGCAAGAAAATTTGGACGAACAAAATCTATTCGTGGAGCACTTCTAAAAGGTTTGGCAGTTTCTCTGATCAAACACGGGAAAATCCAAACAACAGAAGCCAAAGCAAAAGAACTTCGTAAATTTATCGAACCGTTGGTTACAAAAGCCAAAGCAGGTGGAATTGAACAAAGAAGATTGATTGCATCACGCCTCGATAATAATGTTCCAGAAACTAAAAAGTTGATGGACGTTATCGCTCCAAAATACAAAGATGTGAACGGAGGATTCACTCGCATTATTAAAACACCAACCAGAGTAAAAGATTCTGCGAAAATGGCAGTTATCGAATTCATCTAAAGAAAAATTTATGAATACACAAGATAAATACACAATTGACGCAACTGGAAAAAGTTTAGGAAGACTCGCTTCTGAAGTAGCTGCTATCCTTATGGCAAAAAATTCTACATCTTTTGCAAAGAATTTTGCTGCTAAAGTAAAAGTAGAAGTTACAAATGCTGCAAAAGTTTCTGTTACAGGAGACAAAATGGAGCAAAAAACTCACAAGCGTTTCTCTCTTTACCCAGGAGGTTTAAAAACTCCGTCATGGAAAGATGTAGTTGGTAAAAAAGGTTACAAAGAACTTATCCGTCATGCGGTTGAGGGAATGCTTCCAAAAAATAATCTTCAAAAAGAAAGAATGAAGAATCTAAAAATTTCTGAATAAATAATTTTTAGGTCTGGATATTCCCCGCGGAGCGGGGAACCC
>CAYMOA010000049.1:0-3762 GCA_964391935.1 uncultured Candidatus Saccharibacteria bacterium
TATTAATTGGGACTACATTTCCTGTTTTTGGCTGATTATCATTTGCAGCTTTTGCGTTGTCAGCAAAAAAACCTTCCTGTCTAGGAACAAATCGCCCGAACAAAGTTTCTTTTGCATTATTTCTCGCTTGGTTATTATTCGCCATTTACAGTTAAGTATACTATTTTTTGGGAGTTTCTGTTTTTGTTTCTGATTTTTTTGTATCATCAGTTTTAGTTTCCGCTGGCTTAGATTTTTTGTATGTTTCATCCATTTCAGAAAGTACTGTAGTTCTTCTTCCACTATTGCGAATAATTGTATTTAGTTTTCTGTCTAAACCGGAAGTTTCTGCTAGTTTAGATGCCGTATTTATAATGTGCTCATGCACTTTTTTCTTTGCATCCATAATTTTTTTGTATCCTTCTTTGTCAAATGTATCTAAGCTTTTTTCCAAATCTTCCTTATTTGAAGTGTAAAATTTCGGAACCGAACCCATGAATGTCTTTAGCTCAGCCTCAAGGCTTGTTTTTTCTGCATTGATTCTAGCAATCTCGGTTGCATGACCAGGGCCTGTTGGAACTCCTGCGATTTGTCTTTTTGTTAATTCGTTTAGATCTTCATATAAAGAACTGACAGAAGAATTAAATGTTCCAGTAATAAAATCTCTTATCTTATTATTTTCTTTAACTTTATCTTTGCCTGCTTTCTGTGTGCTCCTAGCAGTTTCCACTCTCAGATCTCTGGTAGTTTGTCCCTCACCAAAAATACTTTTAAGTGGCCGGTCTCTACCTGCAAGTACGTCTCGAGTTTTTCCAATTATTCCAACCCCTGTTCTTTCACCAGATTTATATGCATTAACTATGTCGTCTGCCCTATCACCCGCCCTATCTTCAGCAATCGACTGAGCTTTTTTGCCAGCCTTTTCATTTGCCTCCTTAATCTTTAATAGTATATCAGCGTCCTTATCTTTGTATTTTTTAAGATTTTTTTCGAAATCGTCATATGAGGCAGCGTCCATTGAAATACCCGTGCCAATATGCATTCGTAATCCAGTAGTTGGTTCAATTGTAAAATCCTCTGGGGATTTCATTAGTTCGTTGAAAGTTGATAACTTAGTTTTTAATTTGCCAAACTCAACATCAGTTTCTCCGTTTGCTTTATCTTGGTCCGCTTTTAAAACCGCAAAACTTTTTCTGGCTTCCTCTTCTTCTCTTTTTCTAACATCATCTCTAGATGATAATGCAGCTTTGTCACGCGTTGCACGGTCCTTTGCCCTTTCCCCATAGTCATCAGAACCAACCGCACCCTTTACAGCATTGCCGAGCAAACCACCAGTTTTTTTATTTACTGCTGATGCAAAATTACCTGCATCAAATGTTCCGGTTTTTAAACCATCAGCAGCTTTGAATATAGTTCCCCCAATTCCCTTTTTTGCCCAACCGATCAAACTCTTACTATCAGCATTTTTCCAATTTTGGACAAATTTGCTTTCTTGCAAACGGTTTAATCTACTGCCAAGGATTCCATTTTTATTTGCAGCAATTCTTCCAACAGTATTTTGCATCCCATATCCTGCCCATCTGGCAGCACCACCAACAAATTTTGTTCCCCATTTGTTCATCATAGTTCCCGACTGACCAAACTTCAGACTCTGTAAAACTTCTAAAGCTTTTTTTGCTAAAAAGAAAAATAGTGCGAACTTGAAAAATACTGCCAAGTTTTGTCCGATGATCCCAGGTACATTTGTCGGAGATGCACTCTGGAAAGCTGAGTTCATGGAGTCGATCAGGCTCGGGCTCATTATGGACTCGGCGAATAACCCTATAAGAAACATGAAAAACATTAGTGCTGGTCCTTTGATAAGTGCGTCAAAGAAATCGAATTTGATTTTTTCAGAAGCACTTTTAATGCCTTTTGCGACCTCGTCTAAAAATGGATTATTTTTTGTCAGGAGGGTAAAAAATAGATCAGCAGCAAGTAGTGGGGAGAGTATCATCGCGAATAAAAATGAAATTGCCCGAGCAATTAATAAACCAGTCATGAAAAGTAAAATATAAATAACACCAACAACAGTAATAATCCTACCTAATTGAAATAGAAAAGTATTTTTAATATTTTCTACACCTATTTTACCTATTTCAGAATTTCCAGCCAAGCGATTCATATCAATCGAATTTCTAATAAATTCCCCGTAGTTAGCTGGACCTTGGTCTGTTGATGTTCTAAATGCTGAGAGACTTCCTGTTCCGCTCGGCTTGACTGCCAGAGTATAAGCTTGCAAGGTTAAGACATTTGAAACATCAATAGCCAACTTGACCATAAGCAAAGAAAAATTGGTTATAATTGAAAAAACTAAAAGGCTGATAAATTTACTTTTTGTACCTTCGAAACCATCGAACATACTACGAACTGCATGATAGATGATGGAAATAAAAATAAAAATATTTAAAAAATCGCGGATAATCCCCCATAAATAATAAATAAAACCTACATTGGCACCATCCGCCAAGAAATTACCGACTCCGCCAAGCTGTAGCTCAGAAAAATTAGAACGGAAATGAACGACGGTAGCATAAACTGCAAAGTCAAAAATAAAAGATGCAAGTATAGATATGGGGAGTATAACAATGTTATATATAATAGAAAAAATGGAGGATAAGATATAGTTTGCAACATTTCCAACACACTCTGTAAATGAAAAATAGTATGGTAGTGGAAGACACGACGAAAAACCAATTGGTTTAGTTGGGTCAACACAACCAGTACCATCGTAAACTTTCCCCTCAGCCTGACACTTTTTCTGGTTTTCTGTAATCGAGTTTGAGGTAGAGTTTCCTGGTATAGGGTTTCCTAATGGGTCAAACTCTTGGGCATATGATGTATTAGTTGAGATGTTAAGTGTAGAAAAAATTAAAAAGAAAAAAAGTAGAGCAAAAGAAAAAAACTTAAAATATTTTTTTAAGAAAATATTTTTATACATTTTCTTAGTATATCTTATTTTTAACTAAAATTCCTCAATTTTTTAATTTGTGGGAGTTGTTGTATTTGAAGTGGCTGCTGACTCGGCACAGACTTTGAGAAGTGCTTTGACCGCGTCTAGAACTTTGGTGATTAATTCTTGGTTATATTTATCTTTTAAATCAAAGTTGATGGTGGTTACTAGGGTCATATGGTTTTCATTGGGAGTTTTGAGGGCTTGGTTCCACTGAGAGGTAAGAGCAGTAGCATAGTCTGTATAACTTTTTTTAGCTGCATCTACTCTTTGTAAGGTTTGACTGCGACTGGCAACTGGGATAAATCTACAAGCACTGGTACTTGACGCATAGTAAATATTAACTGCAGAGTACAGATCAGTTATTATTTTTACATTGGACAGGAGTTTTTGATAATTGGGTTCAACTGTTTTCATGTCTATACCATTGTTTATCGGCGCTCCGCCACTACCGCCTGTTGGGTTGGTATCACCACCAGAAATAGAGCCGAAACCAGTAGAAATATCTGGGTCGATCAAGTTACCACTTTGTATTCTAGTATTTATATTGTTAATTGCTTGGTCTACGCCGAGCTCAGCAGCTGGTGAGTAGGCTTGGGTAAATGGGAGAGAGGTAAGTTGTTTTAATAATTCTTGATTAATTATGAGAGGTTGTTTGTTTACACTCATACAGTCCCTCTCATACCATTTTACTTGGGTTGGGTCTTTACCACTAAAAGTTTGGGTACAAACACGACTACCAATAATTCCATTCCCCTGTTGGAATTCTCCTGACAACCTAGACTGTCGAG
>CAYMOA010000050.1:0-3756 GCA_964391935.1 uncultured Candidatus Saccharibacteria bacterium
GTGCGGGTAGTAAGAATCGGACTTACGACCTCTGTCTTATCAGGACAGCGTTCTACCACTGAACTATACCCGCGTGGTTTCGTATAAATAACAGAAAACATTCTAACACACTTATCTTTTTATTTCAATGAAATTTTCTTTTCTATTTCGATTAACCGATTATACTTGGCAACTCTTTCCCCACGTGACGGTGCGCCAGACTTTATAAGTGGAGCCCCAACTGCAACTGCCAAGTCAGCAATAAAAGTATCTGATGTTTCGCCTGACCGGTGAGAGATAACAGGTGTCCAACCATTTTTTTGAGTTTCAAAAATCGCTTGCAAAGTTTCTGTCAAACTTCCAATTTGATTTGGTTTTATCAAAACTGAATTTATAGCTTTTTCTCTTTTAGATTTTTCTATTCTTTCTATATTTGTCACAGTCAAATCATCACCAATAATTAATATTTTGCTGCCTAGTTTTTCTTGCATCCTTTTAAAACCAGTGAAATCGTCCTCGGCAAAAGGGTCCTCGATAGAATATATCGGGAATTTTTTTACTAATATCTCATACCACTCTAAAAGTTTTTCGAAATTTATTTTTTTCTTTTTTCCGTCTATTTTTAGATTATATTTTCCATCTATATAGAATTCGCTGGCTGCCACATCCATACTTATTTTTACATCACTGGTTTTATAACCAGATTTTTTAATTGCCTCAACCAAAATTTCTAATGCACTTTCATTGGACTTTAGTTTTGGTGCAAAACCACCCTCGTCACCCACAGATACAGAAAAGTTTTTTTCTTTTAAGAGTTTTTTTAAAGTTTGAAAAATCTCAGAACCGACCCGAGCTTTTTCTGAAAAAGTAGGAAAATTGATTGGCACAATCATAAATTCTTGAACATCTAAACCACTATCAGCATGTGCTCCACCATTGATCACATTAAACATCGGAGTTGGTAGTGCATTTTTTTTAACCCCAAAAATATTTTGTAAAAACTCATAAAGCTCTTGCTTATTTTCTTTTGCCAAACAATCTGCAAAAGCAAGTGACACACCGAGAATTGCATTGGCTCCCAGGTTGGTTTTATTTTTTGTTCCGTCGAGTTCTAACATTTTTCTGTCCAAAGTTTTTTGGTCTAACAAACAATCTTTCACCTGTAAATAAATTTTTATTTCTACGTTCTCAATAGCTTTCAAAACTCCTTTGCCAGAATATCTTTTTTTATCTCCATCACGCAGTTCGCAAGCTTCATGACTTCCTGTACTTGCACCGGACGGCACACTGGCTACACCCACCACTCCACTTTCTGATTCACAAAAAACTTTTAACGTTGGGTTGCCACGTGAGTCCAAGATTTCCAAAGCGGTTAAATTTTTAATTTTGATTTTACTAATTTTTAAATTTAAATGCATTTCTGACTCGAGAAGAATTTTTTCCATCATTGCTACACTTTCTACCGGGTGTTTGCCACTAGCTGTTTCCTCTGAAAGCATAACAGCATCGGCTTTTTTTAGCACTGCATAAGTCACATCTGTAACTTCTGCCCGAGTAGGTAAAATATTTTCTGTCATGGACAACATCATCTGAGTTGCCACAATTACAAAAATTTGTTTTTCATTGCAAACATTCAAAATATTTTCCTCTACAAATGGGATTTTCTCAAGTTCTATTTCATTACCGAGATCACCTCTCGCCACCATCACTCCGTCGGACACAATTACAATTTTTTCTAAATTGTCTAGGGCGACTTGTCTTTCTATTTTCGCTATAACTTTTTGATGTCCTCCTAGTTGAGAAATAATTTCTTTCGCAGTTAAAATATCTTTTTCACTCCCAACAAAAGAAACTCCAAAAAAAACTACATTTTTAGAAATACCAAACTCTATGATTTCCCTATCTCTCTCTGTGATCACCTCAGATATATCCTTATCATAACCATGACCTTGTTTATACTGAACTCGTGGTCCAGGTAGATCCATCAATATTGGAACATTCTTATTCATATTTTCTGCAGCCTGGCGGATATTTTTTATAAGCCCTGAGTGATAATCAAAATCCCCCCACGCCATATTAAGTCGTGCTATGTCCATACCTTTAACCATCATTTCTTCTAGAATTTTAATTTCTTTGGAAGATGGACCGATAGTTGCAATAATATTTGTTTTAGATTGTCGCATAATATTAAATTTTTCTAACTTCTTTTTCTTTCATCATACCATTTTCATTTACTTCGTAAATATAAACCTTGTCAAAAGAAAACTCGATATTGCAAATTTCTTCGTCAGAAATATTTTCTAAAAATTTTACAAGAGCTCGCAAAGAATTTCCATGAGCTACAATTAAAATATTTTTCCCTTCCAAAAGCTCTGGTAATATTTTATTTTTATAAAAAGGAGTAACCCGATCATAAACATCACTCAGAGTCTCACCTCCAGGTATCGGACAACTCCACCCACGGCGGATTTCTTGGAACTTTGCTTCTCCAAATTCTTTTTGGATGTCCCATTTATTTTTTCCAGTATAGTCACCATAATCTCGTTCGTTTAGTTCATGTCTCTTTTCAGTTGGTACATCATCTAGTTTGCAAACTTTTGCCATACAGTTCAAAGTTTCTATTGTCCGAATCAAAGTAGAAGTATAGGCTTTATTAATTTTCAAATCACGAATTAAATATCCGATACTTTCTCCGTTTTTTTCACCATCTGCAGACAAATGCACATCAGTCTTCCCTGTCCATTTGCCTAACTTATTCCACTCTGACTCCTGGTGTCGTATTAATATCAATTTCCCTGTCATATTGTTCGAGTATAACAAACTTTTGTCAAGATTGGTAATTATCTGTGGAATTTATTATAATAGCGGTTGGTACAGCTTAATTTAAAAAAGCCACGTACAAAATATGTTAAAAAATACAAAATATCTACTGACCTTTGCCCTAGTCTGGGCTATCGGTAGTACTTATTGGTACACCTGCAATATCAAATATCTTTGCGCAGCAAAGTCTGATACTTCAGCCCCAAAAGTTACTATGGATAATACTTGGACTGAGCTAAAGTCAAAACCGCTTACAGTGTATTTCGGACCTAACACTGACAATGTTCTAACAGAAGGTGTTGATCAGAAATTAAAAGACATTGTTGCCTATTTACAAAAAAATAAATCTGCAAAAATAAATATTACTGGACACACTAACTATCACCGCAATATTCCTTTTACAGAAAAATTGGGACTTGATAGAGCAAATAAATTAAAAGCTCTATTGGTATCATATGGTGCAAGTAGAGAGAGTATTGCTACCGTATCAAAAGGACAGAGAGAAACTGTTGCTAGATATGGTGACAAAAACGCCGAAAATTTAAACCGCCGCGCAATTATTAATATTATCAGTGAGTAACATTATATTTCTATAGCTAAATTTTTATTTTCCCCGCAACGCGGGGGAACCAAGTATCTTAGCTAAGAATATACAAAAAGAAATAAAATAAATATGTTTCAAAATATAAACCCGCTTGCAAAAAGTACTGCCATCACAGAAATTTTAATTATGCTTTTGGTAGCTGCAATTATTGGATATTTACTCGGTCTTATCTACCCTTGGTTTGTATGCAAATGCAAAAAAGAGGAAAAGAAAGTTGAGCCAAAAATAGAAGCAAAAGCTGAACCTGTACAAGTTGCTACTGCTCCTGTTGTTACCCCATCACAACAAGATGACTTGAAAAAAATAGAAGGAATCGGTCCTGCAATAGAAAAACTTTTGCACACTAACGGCGT
>CAYMOA010000051.1:0-3648 GCA_964391935.1 uncultured Candidatus Saccharibacteria bacterium
TATGACTTGGTTTCTTTTTCAGAAAATAGTCAAAACAGGGCAAATACTCCTTTTTTCAATGTGAGTTTTCTAAACCAAAAAACTTATACTATTAATTACCAAAACTTTGCTACAGGTTTTCAATTTTTCTTTGACCTCTTGATTGGTATTTCTATTGCTACAGCTGTAATACTTTTTATGATCGCCGCTTTCCAAAAAATTATAGACAGTAAAAATTGGAAAAGTGTACAAGGAGGTGAGAAAGGTATGACAAACGCTATTGTGGGGTTGATGATAATTTTGTCTACTTGGCTCATCATAAACACAATTAACCCCGACCTTTTGAGACTACCCATGTTCCAAGGACTCGACGGACTAAATGCCAATAACAAAACCAGTGCGAGCCAGTCAAATGTAACAGGTGGTTCTCTCCCATAAATTATTTTTTAAATTAATTTATAAAAATAAGTTATACTAGAAAATAACTTATGGATGAAACGCAAAAAAGAAAACTTTCTGCCAAAGAGTTTTTAGAAAAAAACAAAAGACTAGGGTTTGGTCTAGTTGGTATTTTCGTGGCTTTATTTATAGTTTATTTTGCTTTCATTTATTTTTATTCTTCCTCTGCCGAACCTACTACTTTTTCTGAAAACTTACCAGAAAACAACTCAGACGAAAGTTTTCTAGGCTCACTGCTACCTATATTTAATACTAGCGAGCTAAGCGACCCAGAACTAGAGAATGATTTTCTTAATAATTTTAATAACCCTAACAACCAAAGACTTGGGGGAGAAGATGGGGGTGTCGACCAATCTAAAATAATTAAAATAGAAAACCGACCAATACTTGGTTATGTGGTTTTTGATAAACCAGTTTCTATTAAAAATTATATAAAAAATAAACCGAGGATCTGTGCCGAAAAAATCGAGCCTATTTTAAAAAAAGAGGAGAAAAGTACTGCTGTTTTAAATTTTCAAAATACTCTCAGAAATATGGGTGACTATGAGGATGCTCCTGACACTGGTATTTTAGACGAAAAAACCAGAGAGAAAATATATATTTTCCAAAAAAGATATGCTGATATCCTTTATAAAAATAAAGCCAATAAAACTCCGACTAGGCTCGTTGACAAAGAGACTGCCCATTTTTTAAATCTCTTGTGTAACTTTGAAATAGAGAATAAAGATGATTATGTACAAGTTCCCACTTTGCGCTATGTTTTAAAAGAGACTAGGGAAATATTTGATTATAATACTGATAGTAAAGAAAAAATAGAGGTGGGAGCAAAGGTAGCTACCGGTACAGAAAATATTGTTTTTTCCAAGGACGGGGAGCTGGCAGTTTTTAGAAAAGAACTGGCTGGAGTTATCGACACGGTTTTTTATAATATTCGCACTAAAAGTGTTACCCGTATGGAAAATAATATTTCCACCCTCGACTTTAATGAAAAAAATATTTTGTTTTATGGTGTGCCAGGGTATCAGGGCATTACCATTAAAACTTATAATCATGTTGGAAACTCAGTAAAGAAAGTTGCTTCGCTTCCGCTAAACGAATGGGAGATAAAAAACACTAGTAATGAGGAGATAGCAATCTATAGCAAACCTTCTGCTTTTGCTGACGGCATCTATATGACACTTTACACTAGCACCCTAAAGCTTCGCCAACTTGCTGGACCACTTCTCGGTATGAGTATCCAAAAAACCAATCTCCCAGAATTTTCTATACTTTCTACTGGCGGACTAGGTCGCATAAAAACATTATTATTAAATAATAAAACCAGAAATGTTGGGGACTTTGGGATAAATACTTTTGCAGAGAAATGTTCCGAAACTATTTTTGCAGATGGTATATTTTGTGCGGTACCTAAAAAACTTCCAGAGGGACTAATTTACCCAGATGACTGGTACAAAGGTAAATTTTTCCCAGAAGACTATATTGTTTATAAAAGCCTGAGTGGTACCACCACCAAAACTATTTCTTATTTAGAAAATAGACCAATCTCGGTAATTAATTTAAATGTAAATAAAAACGGGATCTTTTTCATGGACGAAAATACCTTTTCACTTTATTCTTTAGAGTTATAAGAGGGGTTGCTAAAGTCTCAGATTTCGTATATTATTAAAAGTATGACAGGCAAGACATTAAACACAACTTTCTTTGGTTTCTTTTTTACACCTCACAACAAAGCGAGTTTCTTTTAATATAAAACCTGAAAACCTAAACAAAAAGATAACTCGCCAAAAGCGAGTTCTTTTTGTTAGGAAAATTAAAAAACCAAAAACAATATGCAAAACATTTACAATTCACAACATCTTAAACGAGAACATTATAAAGTTTCTCTTGATGAACAAAAATTATTATTAGACAAGTTAAAGGCACAAGATACTATTGATAGTAAGAGAATTTTACATTACTTATCCTTACCTGATTTAAGTAGATTGGAAGGAAATCCTGTGAAAGCGATTACAGAAAAAGTAATAAGTTTACCTTCGCTTATAAACTTTGATGTTATCGAAACGCCCGATGTGATTTCTTCTAAAATTGTTTTTGATTTGTTTAATTTTCCACCAGACCACCCAGTTAGAAGTAGAAGTGATACTTATTACGTAGACAACGAACATATTTTAAGACCGCATACTAGTATGATGTGGAAGTATTATTTTGATATTCCAGAAGTAAAAAAGAAACTTTTCGGATATGGTTCGGTTGGTGCAATTTCTTATGGAACAGTATATAGGCGTGATGAGATTGATTGGCAACACACCAATGTTTTGCATCACATTGACGGGTTATTTGTTTGTAGAAAAGATATTCAAGAAGTGGGTCAAACCGAGTTAGAGAAAATACTTTGGGAAGTCGCACATTCGCTTTTCGGAAAAGATATTGTCGGAAGATTTAACTTGGAACATTATCCGTATACAGACCCAAGTTTGGAAATGGAAATTCTTTGGGAAGAAGGCAAGTGGGTAGAAATACTTGGTGCAGGAATTGTGCACCCGCAAGTTTTGAGGAACATTGGTATTGACCCAGAAATTTATTCTGGTTGGGCTTTCGGTTTCGGCGCAGAGAGATTGGCTATGATAAAAATGAGAATACCAGATATTCGCTTATTCCGTTCCTCTGACGAAAGAGTTTTGAAACAATTTACAGATATTGAAAAAACATATCAACCAGTTTCTAAATATCCACCAATCAGAAGAGATATTTCTTTCATAGTAGATAAAAGTAGTTTCAACGAAAACAGATACTATGAAGCCATAAAAGAAATTCTTGATGAGGATATGGTAGAAGAAGTGAAAATTATTGATAAGTTTGAAAATGAAGAGAAATTAGGTAGAGGTAAAATAAGTTATACGTTCAGTGTGATTTATAGAAACCTAAATAGAACTTTAACAAATGAAGAGGTTGATGTTCTGCATAAAAAATTAGAGGCTCGGACAGCGAATCTCTTTTCTGCAAAAATCAGATAATGATCTTTGTACATTTTTGGTATGATATCATTATATTGTAACCACGAAAAAGATCCTTATAAAGTTGTGACTTTATCGGGGGCTTTTTCATTTTATTTTAAAATTTACTTCTCCTCTCCCAGTTCTTTTTTAATTTTTTCCTCTAGTGGTTTTTTGATAATTATTTCTTGGACTATCCCAAAGATATTGGTTACTA
>CAYMOA010000052.1:0-2183 GCA_964391935.1 uncultured Candidatus Saccharibacteria bacterium
GTCGGCATCAGGATTTTGTTCGTAATAGGTTCGGACTTTGTTAATGACACACCACATAAAAAATTTGAAGCACCCATGAAATTGGGTGTTTTAAATTTTTTATTGATGGAATATAGTGGACTCGAAAGCCAGAAAAAAGTTGGGCTAGGGACCCAACTTTTTGAGGCAGGACGGTGAGCACCAAAAAATAATGACCGTAGGGAATATATTTTTTGAGTGACTCCTCGTCGAGTCCTGTATCGCCCACATAGTTTGCGAAAAATGGGGGAATTAGTATACTTAATTACAAGTATACTTTTTGTATACAAAAAAACAAAAACAAAAAATTTATGAATATGCAAAAAATGTGTGACGTGGCTTGTGGACCAAGTCAAAGACTTACCAATCTAGACTATGCACTTTTACTGCTTCGAGTAGTTGTAGGTGCAGCTTTTATTTTCCACGGTTGGTCAAAAGTTTCTGGAATGGAGGGAACAGTCGCTATGTTCGCATCGATGGGTATCGGAGCTGCAGTGACTTATATTGCTGCTTATGTAGAATTCTTAGGAGGTATTGCACTTGTTTTAGGTGGAGCAACTAGACTAGTTACGGCACTTCTCGGTATTTTCATGCTTGTAGCTATTTACTTAGTTCACTTGGACAAAGGTTACAGTATGATGGCAGGTGGGTATGAATACCAACTTCTTATCTTGGCTGTAGTGATTGCATTAGGTATGGTTGGTCCAGGAAAATATTCTGCACACGAATATATTTGCGAAAAATAATTAATTTAAAATTTGGTATAATAGCCAAATGAAAATCAAAATTCTCTTTCAAAACCAAAACCTGCTCGTTTTAGATAAACCAGCAGGTTTTGCTGTTCATGGAGATGGAAAAACCAAACAAAATACTATCTCCGAGTACATCTTAAAAACTTTTAAAAAAATAAAAGGAGTAGGGGAAGACGAAAACCGACCAGGAATAGTCCATAGGTTAGACAAAGATACTACTGGCTGTTTGATTATTGCCAAAACTCAGGATGCATTTGAGAATTTAAAACACCAATTCCAAGAAAAGAAAATAAAAAAAGAATATTTGGCTTTGGTTTGGGGAAATATGCGACATGATACTGGACTTATCGACTCGCCAATAGCTAGGAGTAAAAGTGACTTCCGAAAAAAGGAAGTTGTTAAAGTGACCAGTGCTTCTAATGAAAAGTTTCGTGGAGAGGAGAGGTCAGCATTAACTAGGTATAAAGTTTTAAAAAGACTAGAACTTTTTGGAGAAAAGGTAACCCTGGCGGCATTTTACCCTGAGACTGGCCGAACTCATCAGATACGCATTCACTCTAAAAGTATCGGTCACGCGATAGTCGGAGACCATCTCTATGGTCCTAGAAAAGAAAAGTTTGAAGACAAATATTTTAAAAATAGTAAATTAAAAAAATACACCAGACATTTGCTACATGCCAAGTCGATAACTTTTCATAATCCAGAAAGTGGGGAAATTATCAAAGTAGAAAGTCCTCTTCCAAAAGATTTTAAACCGCTAATTTAAAGTCTTGTTTTCATAAAGCTTTTGTGTTAGAATACTGACTAATTCGACAAGAAAAATATAAGAAAATATATGATTACAAGTATTAATTTATCAACAGTAAACGTAGAGGAGAGAAAAGCTCTTGATTTTAAATCAGGGGACACTTTAAAAGTGGCAACTAAAGTAAAGGAAGGAAAAGATAAATTCAGAGTTCAAAACTTTGAAGGTCTTTGTCTAGCGCGTAAACACGGTACAGAACCAGGTGCGACATTCACAGTTCGTAAACTTTCTGGTGACATCGCCGTAGAGAGAATTTTCCCTCTTTACTCACCGATGATCGAGTCAATCAAAGTTATCCGCTCAAGTAAAACTAGAAAATCAAAAATCTACTTCGTACGTACAAAAGCTGCGAAAGAGACTAGAAAGAAACTTCGTAACGAGAGAACTAAGGTTGTTAAGAACTCTGATACCAAAAAAGCTGTAGCCGCTGAGTAAAAAGCAAACAAAAAACAAAAAACAAAAAAATTCTTGAAAAAGAATTTTTTTGTTTTTTAGACTCGAAAATGTTAGAATAGCACCCATGCCCACGTGGGGAAATTGGTAGACCCATTACCTTGAGGTGGTAACGCTTAACGGCATGCTGGTTCGAGTCCAGTCGGGGGCACAAA
>CAYMOA010000052.1:2283-3614 GCA_964391935.1 uncultured Candidatus Saccharibacteria bacterium
AAACCGGAGTGGGCAGAAAAAGGTGATGGGTGTGGGGCAGTAAGTACAAAGTGTTTTTTCTCATCAATTAAACTTTTCTTTTTGATTGCATAGTTACCCCAGAGTAGAAAAATAACCCCACTTTTATTTTCAGATATTTTCTTGATAACTTCATCAGTAAAAGTTTCCCACCCCATATTCGCATGGCTTGCTGGTTTGCTTTCTTCTACTGTCAATACAGAGTTGAGTAAAAGAACTCCTTGTTCTACCCATTTGGTTAAGTGACCATTTTTATTTTTTATATTTTCTAGATATTTCTGATCATTAAAATTGTTCGCAAGTTCTTTAAAAATATTTTGGAGAGATGGGGGAAGTCGCACACCAACAGGGACGGAAAAACAAAACCCCTCTGCCTGACCTGATCCATGATAGGGGTCTTGGCCGAGTATCACTACTTTCAAGTTTTCAAAACTTGTGAGCTTAAAAGCCTCAAAAACTTTTTCTGCCAGTGGGAAAATGTTTTTACTTTTCCTTTCATTCAGGGAAAATTCTAAAACCTTTTTAAAATAGTCTTTTTCTTTTTCTTCTTTTAAAATCTCAGTCCAAGTTACATTATTCATTGTTATTTTTATTATACTACATGTCCCCCACGGAGCGGGGAACAGCTACTTAATTTTAATATGTCTGTGGAGGCAATATCTTTTCGCCCAGAACCTCAAGATCTAATTTATTTAGTTCAGTAAATATTTTTAAACAATTGTTTTTGATTTCTAAACTTTTTTCTGGGCTATGTATATCTGCTACTTTGTTTAAAAACTCTTCCACACTTTTCATATAATCGTTTTTATTTTTCTGATTAATATCTTTCCAGGCAATATTTTTAAAATAGGGTAAAAGATTCTCATCAAAAAATATTTTGTTTTCTTTAAGTAAAACCGCAAGCATTGGGTAACTGACCTCGTCGCGATAGTAAGCCATATTGTCGTCTGACATAAAAAGCATTTTTTCTAAGTCAAATTTTACAGTATAGAATTTATTTCTAGAAGAAGAAAAAACTTTTGCAAAACGATCGTCTTTTTTATTTTCGATCTCAATTCTTTTATCTGCTATTGCGGTCAGAGCTTCGTATACAATATGTTCATCTGTTGCTTTTTTCCAATATTTCACAAAAATATTTTACCATACCTGCAGGTAAAATTTCTTTGCCAGTAAGTCGTTTTTGTACTCCAGGGTATAAGTGTTCCATTTTATTCCACCTTATGTTAGAATGCTTGTCTATGGTGGCTATGGTGTAGTGGTAGCACAGGGGTTTGTGGAACCCCTAGTTCGGGATCGATACCCGATAGTCACCC
>CAYMOA010000053.1:0-3593 GCA_964391935.1 uncultured Candidatus Saccharibacteria bacterium
TGAATATAAATCTACAATAACAAAAAAACTAGTCTCTCCTCTCTGGGGCCTCGCCGCCTTTCATCATTTTCATAAAAGTGTCTTGAGTAACATTTACCTTGGCAAAACCTTGCATCTTTTTCTTTCCCTTTTTCTGTTTATCCAACAATTTATTTTTTCTGGTTACATCCCCTCCATACAAATATCCAGTAACATCTTTTTTCATAGCTGAAATAGTTCTCGATGCCACAATTTTTCCATTGGCACGAGCTTGTATTTTAATATTAAAAAGTTCACGAGGTAAAATATTGAAAAGTTTTTCAACCACTTCATCGGCTTCTGTTTGTAATCTTCTAGCACCCACAATTCTAGTAAATGCTGGTTGTACTTCTTCTGCCAATAATACTTCCAACTTTCTCACATCAGCTTTTTGGTGACCGTTGGGTTCATAAGAGATAGAAGCATAGCCAGAAGAAACACTTTTTAGTTCATCAAAAAAGTTTCGCATCAGCTCACGCAGTGGCATGTTGATATGCATTGAAAAACGCTCACCAGAAAAGACATCGGTCTCCTCCATTATTCCTTCATGATCATACAAAATTTTTGTCACTGCTGAGACATAGTCTGGCGGACAGATAATATTTACTTTTACCATCGGCTCGTCACACTCGATATACTCACCGTGATCTGGGAAATGCGCGGGGTTATATATTTCTTGTTCTAGAACTCCGTTCACACTTCCTGTGCCAAAGTTTTTGGTTTTTACTTTATATGGAATGGATGGTGTAGTGATAACCAATTCCAAATTATGTTCCCGACGCAATCTCTCGGTGATAATTTCTAAGTGAAGCATTCCAAGAAAACCACAACGAAAACCACGACCAAGAATACCTGAGGCTTCTTCTTCGAATGAAAGAGATGAGTCAGAAAGTTTTAATTTTAAAAGTGCGAAACGTAAATCATGAAAATGATCTTGTTCCTCTGGGTAAATAGAAGCGAAAACAAGCGGGCGGGCATCAGCATAACCCGGGATAGCAGGGAGCCTATCCTTTACAGATAAAATAGTGTCACCCACTTTTGTGATTCCTGGTTCTTTGATCCCAGTTACAATATAACCAATCTCACCGGCTTCGAGAAAATCTTTTTTTACTTTTGTAGGTTTGAAAACTCCACACTCAGCCACCACAAACTTTTTATTTGGGTTGTTAAAAACTAATTCGTCACCAACATTTATTTTGCCATCAAACACACGCACAAAAACTATCACACCTTGGTGGTTAGAATAACCAAAGTCGAAAATTAACGCTCTACTTCCCTTTTGCACTTCTTCCCCTCCTTTTAAAGGAGGGGTTAGGGGTGGTGGGACTTTTTCATAAACTTTTTTTAATAAATCCTCTACACCTACACCAGTTTTACCAGAAACATAACTAATGTCTTCTTTGGTACAACCGAGCAGTTCAAAAAGTTCTGCTTCTACTTTTGCTAGATCAGCCAGTGGTGAGTCTATTTTGGAAATCACAGGCAAGATTGTAAGTCCAGCATCTTTAGCCATTTGCAAAACTGTCATTGTTTGTGCTTGTACTCCTTGGGTTGCATCTACCAACATGAGTGCACCTTCTACTGCACGTAGACTTCGTGACACCTCATAAGAAAAGTCGATGTGCCCTGGTGTATCGATCAAATTGAAAATAACTTTTTGGGATTTCTCCTCCCCTGCCTGAGGGGAGGTCGGGTGGGGTGGGAGTTCATATTCCATACGCACCGGCTGCATTTTGATAGTGATACCCCGCTCGCGTTCTAAGTCCATCGAGTCGAGAACTTGGTCCATCATTTGTCTTTTTTCGATTGTGTGGGTCACTTCCAAAAGCCTGTCCGACAGAGTCGATTTACCATGGTCGATATGAGCGATTATAGAAAAATTCCGTATTTGGCTTTGCATAAATGTTCCCTTATATTTTCATGTGATTATAACACAAAATAGGTACAATGTCTTTATTTACAACATCTTTTTTATAATTTTTTGCAAAAAAACAACCCCACCGGCCGATATGTATTGCTACACACGGCCAGTAGAGCCTGCAGTCAGTAATCCTTTCCTCTCTTAAGGATAGGACCACAGACCGCAGAAAGAAAGCCAGCAATTGCCAGTGCAAGCCCGATCAGGACAGTTGTATTTTTCCCAACTTCATATCCAGACAGATACATGCCAAATGCGGCAAGCAATGTCCAGAACAAAGCAGGAACAACCGCAACAATCAGAAGCCCCATCAGCCAGCCATAGTTTCTTTTTTTGCTGCTTTTTGTTTTTGCAGCAATTTTTTTCAAAAAAGTTTGGGTTTGCATTGTTTTTCCTCCGCTCTACCCAAAATTTTACTTATTTTAACACATATAAACAATCGTGTCACTATATTAATATGGGAAAATTATTTTTCTTCTCTCAACTCAGTTAAAAGTTTTTTGTTTAATATGCCCTTTACAACTTCTTTAACGTAATGAATTGTATTCCCAGGCAACTTGTTCATTGCACACCACACAAGCTCATCACATTTTTCTGGCTCACAATTTTTCAATTCCCCACTCCACTTTTTACTAATAAAATAAAAATTCACATAGGGATTATTTTCTTTACTGTTATAATAATTATGAGAAATATGCACTAGCTGCAAATCTTTTTCTTTCACAATTATTCCCACTTCTTCTTTTGCCTCTCTTATAATACACTCTACCACACTTTCACCTCGCTCCAAGTGTCCAGATGGAAAAGAATAGAATCCGTCTTTATGTCCAGTGTTAAATCGGCGAGACAATAATATTTTTTTACTTTTACCTGTTCCTTTTTCTAAAATCACAAACACTGCCGGTGTAACTTTATGTCTCTCTTTTTTAATTTCATTTTTAATTTTACTTTTCATAAACTAAATTTCTTTTTTTATATGTTCGATAATTTTTTCTATATCTTTTTCTTCTTTAGAGATTTCAAAATATGTAAAATTATTTTCCAAGCATTTTTCTTTTAGTATTTTAGAAAACTCACCGACCCACTCCACCTCTTTTTCTTTAACTTGATCAGAATAACTTTTTGCTGGACCCCAAAGCCCCCTTTCAAAAATTACCTTTCTCGCATTATCTACATTTTCATCAACTAAAAAAATTGGAATAATTTTCCCTTCAAAAGAAATCCTATTTATAAACTCAGGCAAAACATTAACACCTTCCAAAATAAAACTTTTCCAAGGATATGAGCTCTCTATAAAAAGTTTTAGATACTTAAAAGTTGCTTCACTTTCATTTATTTCTTGTTCTGCTATTTCTCTGGTGTTGAATTTTCCATAATATTTCTCAGCACCTAACTTTTTTGCTAATAACAAATCAGAATTTTCTTTTGAAAACTCAGATAATATATTTTGCGCCAAACTTCTGATTTGATCTGTAGATATCCAAGGAATATCAAATTCTTTTGCAAGTCGTTTTGCGATTGTAGATTTCCCTGTTGTCGGCGCACCACCAATTAAAATTAAAAATTTCGGTTTTATCATATTTTTTAAATTATATCTCATCTCTAATTCGCAACCAAATGAGAGAAGAAATTGTGGTCAACAACATGGAGATATTCA
>CAYMOA010000054.1:0-3565 GCA_964391935.1 uncultured Candidatus Saccharibacteria bacterium
GGGCTTTTAATAACCATCCAAATTTGCTAACATAGTAATATATTCAGCAAGTCTGAGTAGCTATTACTTTAATTATAGTAATATATTATTATGAACGCAAGCAACATTTCAAAAAACATAAAGAAACACCGAGAAAAGCTTGGTATTTCTCAAGACCGCTTATCTAAACTTGCGGATGTCACTTATAATACGATTATCAAGATTGAATCGGGGGCAAACATTAACCCAACAATTGATACCCTTACAAAAATTGCAAAAGCACTCAATGTAAAGGTTGATGATTTAATAAAATAACTTTTATGCAAAATTACACTAAAAAATTTAATGAGTTAGATAAAACAAAAGCAGATATTGCAGGAGGCAAAGGTGCTTCACTTGGCGAAATGCTAAATGCTGGCATCCCAGTCCCCGACGGCTTTGTCGTCCTTTCAACAACTTTTGAAAAGTTTTTACACAAAGCAGATTTAATACAAGAAATTGATGCGATTTTAGAATCCGTTGACCACAAAGCGGTTCATAGTATTGACCAAGCAAGTGAAAAAATCCAAGAACTTATCAAGCACGCAGAAATGCCGCCTGATATCGCTTCTGAAATCGAAGAGCAATTCAAAATAATGGATTCAGAATTTGTCGCGGTTCGTTCCTCGGCAACCGCCGAGGACGGAGCCGACCACGCATGGGCAGGACAGCTTGATAGTTATTTGAATACTACAAAAGATACACTACTTGAAAAAGTACAACATTGTTGGGCTTCACTTTTTACACCTCGTGCAATTTTCTATCGTTTTGAAAAAGGACTTAACACCACAAAAATTTCTGTGGCGGTAGTGGTACAGAAAATGGTCAATTCTGAAAAATCAGGAATTGCATTTTCTGTGCATCCAGTTACGGAAGACAGGAATCAAATCATTATCGAAGCAGGTTTCGGGCTTGGTGAAGCCATTGTTTCAGGTTCAGTTACGCCAGATAGTTATGTTGTAGAAAAAGAGCCTAGAAAAATTATTGACATCAATGTTTCAAATCAAACTCGCGCAATGTATCGCAAAGCAGGTGGCGGAAATGAATGGCAAGAACTTGGAGAAAAAGGCGGAACACAGATATTAACAGAAATAGAAATTCTTGATCTTGCAAATATAATTATGACCATCGAAAATCACTACGGCTTCCCATGTGATATAGAATGGGCTTTTGAAAATGAGAAATTTTATGTGGTTCAATCAAGACCAATTACAACGCTTTCAGAAATTAGCGAACAAAAAAATATTGACGATAATGTCGCAATTTATCTGAAAGGTACACACATAAAACATATCACTAAGCAAGAAGGAAATTTTTCTTCACTTATTTATATGAGTCTTTTGCCTGAATGCTTTGCTCCGTACGCTTCACGGTATTATGACTTTGATTTTGGTAAGTTCTTGTTTGTAGGAAAACCAAAATACGGTATCCTATTTTTCAGTATTGAAACATATTTACAAACATCGAGAGTTTCTTTTGATCATTTTCTTGCCTCTGAGAAAGCTGAAAGCTTTCGAGAGATAAATGATTTTAATATTGCAGGAGATAAAATCCAGACCTTGTATAAAGAGATCGATTTATTTTCTCTAGTAGAAAGACCAGAACAAGAACTTGTTGCCAATATTCAAGAAGCATACAAATTGTACTGGGATATTTTGTCGGCTTCCATCTTTTCTGAAGCAGTATATGAAGATTTAGTAAAAGAGTTGTATAAAAAAGTTGGCGGTAAGAATGAAGAATTTCCTGAATTCTTTTCTCACGCATCACTTCTATCATTTGAATCTTTTGCACTTCGTTTTGATAAACAAATTATCTCATATCTTGAGCACAAGGACGTAAGGGAAGCATTATGGGTATTCTCTGATTATTATGACGCTCCAAGTAAAGAAGAATTTTTATCGAAAGTTGAGAAAACGATAACAGAAAAGGGTGGACAAGAAAAAATAAGAGAAGAAATTGATCGAATTGAACACGAAGTTAAAAACAATAAACAAAAGCAAGTACCGTACTATCAAACACTTTCACCAAAACTGCAAAAACTTTTTGATTACATGCAACTTTCCATGGAAACACGCGACATCAGAAAAGATCCATTGCAAAGAATAATTACCCTTATATCTTTTTTGGCAAAATCAATACTTACAAAACATAATATCCCATTAGATTTTGCACCGTCTGCGATGTATCAAGATTTCTTTAGTGGATTTTATGCTGAAAAAGGTTACATAGAAATCCTGAAAAAAAGACAAAACTGTGTTGTGCTTTGCAATATCAATGGTCCACATTATGAATTTTCAGATCCCGACGTTGCTATTGATAAAGTCTACAAAGTTCTCAATAGCGATACAGCCCATGTTAGAGAGATAAAAGGTAATTCTGCATCCAAAGGAAAAGTTGAAGGTCCTGTAAAAGTTATTTTAAGCGAAAACGATTTTCATAAGTTTCAGTTGGGAGATATTTTGGTTACATCAATGACACGACCAGAGTTTGTATCTCTTATGAAAATGGCAAAAGCAGTAGTTACTGATGAAGGCGGTATTACTTGTCATGCAGCAATTGTCTCGAGGGAACTTGGATTGCCTTGCATCATTGGTACTGAAATGGCAACACGACTTCTTAAAGACGGGGATATTGTAGAAGTAGATGCTAATAATGGCGTAGTGCGAATCCTTAATTAGTTTTATGGAGAAAATACCTCAACAAAACAAAATAGAATCTAAAGAAAAGCAACCAGAAATTATACTGCATTTTTTTCGCCATTCAGAAAAAGAATCAGATAAAAATAAAACCGACGAAGAAATAAATCTTACCGAAAAAGGGCGGGAAATGGCTCTCAATTATCGTGAATCAAATAAAAATATTCATCAATCAATCGCATTCGGCAGTCCTAAAAAAAGAACTCAAGAGACCGCGATATATCAAATGCTTGGGGGTGATAATGGGATTGTGGAAACTCACTCATTTGAAAAACTCAAAGAAAAAGTAAACAAGAATTTAAAAGTTGGATCAAAATTTGGAGTTGATAAAAATCTTGATTTTCCAGACATTGAAATGTCTCAATTTAAACAAATGGTATATGGAGCTTTTAAGAAAAATGAATATATATCATTTCTTGTAAACGAGAGCGATAAATTAGGTGTAATGTTTGATTCTGAAACAGAAACTTATTCTTTCAAAGCCGCACAGGTTGCCAAAATAATACAAAAATATGTTTTGATAGAGGATCGCTGGGAGTCTTTACAGAAAGATAAAACAAAACAATATAATCCAGAGCTGGAAAGATTTTTAGGCACTCATCAAGGCATACAGGAGTGTTTTCTTGCAAAATTAATAGAGATTACGGAAGGAGTAGATGAGCGCGAAAGATTTATTCAATCACTTTATTCTGGTAATGGTTTTGATTATAACGAGGGTATTGAGGTAAAGATTCACAAGAATGAAAATGGTAGTAAGATAGTCGAAATAGAATACAAGGGAGAAAAATACCAAATTTCAAAGTCTTTAAGTCCTGAAATTATTAGCAAAATTGCAGACTTGGTCTAAGATT
>CAYMOA010000055.1:0-3557 GCA_964391935.1 uncultured Candidatus Saccharibacteria bacterium
GACAAAAAGTTAGAAGCTTTTAATTTTCATGTGCAAGAAATAAATGGACACAATATTGCTGAGATATACAATGCAATAGAAACTGCCAAGGCGATAGAAAATAAACCGTCAGTAATTATTGCCCACACTATTCCTGGGAAAGGTGTGAAGGAGTTTGAAAAAGATTTTCACTGGCATGGCAAAGCTCCAAACAAAGAAGAAGAAAAACTTGCTCTCGCCGAACTCCGCAACCTCGGCAGTCACCTCGACTCACATCATAATTAAAAAAATTTATGCAAACAAAAGAATCTATACAATTTTTAGTAAATAAAAATCAAATATCTACGATAGAAAGAAAAATAAATAAAAATGAAAATTTATTAGACGAAGAATTTGCTTTTCTTGTGAATTACTTAAGGAACTCAATGGCATACCAAGATTTTAAGAATGTTAATGTTAATGCTGGAATGGAGTTAAACATAAAAATAGTCGAATGGATAAAAAGTTTAATTGGGAATAAAATGAAAAAAGCAATAAAATTAAATCCACTTGAATTAAAACAGCTTTTGTGTGGTTCCCGAGCTTTTAATGTAGGTTCGGAATTTCCAATCAAAGAACCTGTTAGACTGGTTGGTGGTCTGCTATCTGGTCACATATTTGAAGACGAGAGAACAGAACTTGATTTAAATAAAGCAAAATTATTGTTAGAAAAAATTTCTGAAGAAAAAGGAATTGTAAATTTTAAGTATGTTAGTCAAGGATTCGGGCAAAATGATTCAACTATAATTTTGTCAATCATGTATGAAAATAAAGAAGTTTGGTTTGTTTTTGATTTAGATTCATTTAGAAATACAATATAATTTATGCTAATAAAAAATTTTTGGGAAAAGTTAAATAAAGAAGGAAAAAATAGTTTTGAGCAGATCGCAACTCGAAAGGGTTTTGGTGAGGGTTTGTTGTTAGCAGGAAAACAAAATGAAAACGTGGTTGCTCTCTCTGCAGACCTGACAGAGTCTACTCAAACCGAGCTTTTTAAAAATGCATTTCCCAATAGATTTTTCGAAATGGGAGTGGCTGAACAAAATATGGCTAGCGTAGCGAGTGGTATGGCGAGGATGGGGAAAATTCCTTTTATAACTTCGTATGCAATGTTTTCACCAGGGCGAAACTGGGAACAGATACGTACAACAATTTGTTATAACGATGTTCCTGTAAAAATAGTTGGCTGTCATGCCGGAGTTTCTGTGGGACCAGACGGCGGCACACATCAAGCATTAGAAGATATTGCTATCACTCGGGTTATCCCAAATATTGTGGTGGTGGTACCTTGTGATGCGGTTGAGGCAAAAAAAGCCACATTGCAAATTGCCAAAAATAATATGCCTACATATTTGCGCTTGTTTCGAGAAAAAAGTCCAGTGATAACAGAAGAAGAATCTTTTTTTGAAATTGGTAAAGCTAATGTGGTTTACGAGGGTACCCCACCTAACCTCCCCTCTAAAGAGGGGAGGAACAGGACTGTTGGGATCATTGCTTGTGGGGAGATGGTAGCGAGGAGTTTATTTGTGGTTCCAGAACTGGAAAAATTGGGGATAGAAGTTGGGGTTTTAAATTTGCATACTATAAAACCAATAGACAAAGAAGGTGTAAAAAACTTTGTAGAAAAATATAAAAATATTTTAACAGTTGAGGAACACCAGATAGCAGGTGGTATGGGTAGTGCGGTTTTAGAATTGTTGGCACAGGAAAATATGCTCAAAAATATTTCAGTCAAAATTATGGGAGTAGAAAATAGATTTGGCCAAAGTGGAACAAAAGAAGAATTGTATGAGGAGTATAAAATAAATGAAAAATATATTTTAGAAAAAGCGAAAAGTTTTTTTTAGACGAAGAAAGCCCCTCTTTTTTAAAGAGGGGCAAACTCGAGCGAAGCGAAGAGTTGGGGTGTTTTGTATTTTACTCAGAGTATTTTGCGATAATAGATTCAACAGTAGACTTTGGAAGTGCTCCGTTGATATTTTCTAGAACAGTCAACTTCCCATTTTCATTTTTAACTACAAAAGTACTTGGTGTTCCATTCACACCGAGCTCAACTCCTTCATTTGTATTTTTATCTACAAACTCAGCGATAGCTGGGTCTTTTATACACGCATTAAATGCTGCTGCATTAACTCCTAGTTTTACAGCTTCAGTTCTGAAAAAAGATTCAGAAAGATTTTGTTGATTTGCAATTAATTTATCAGAGAACTGCCAAAACTTTTCTGTACCTGCAAGTTTAGCTACACACTCAGAGGCGATAGATGCAGGGCGCGCATTTTGGTGGATTTGAGTAAGAGGGAAATGTTTCCAAACCCAAGCAACTTTACCAACACTATTTGCGACAACCTCTTTTGGAGTATTGTGGAATCTTTGGCAAAAAGGACATTCATAGTCAGAAAATTCTACTAAATATATTTTTGCATCTGGGTTACCATTAACTTTGAGATTTTCAGTATTAATTTCTTTTCCTTCCATTGATACAGTGCCATCAGCATTTTGACCAGTAACCATCTGGGCTAAAGCGGTTGCAATATTTACTTGAATAAATAAAAGTGCAATAGGTTGTAGTAAAAAGGCGAGAGCGAGAATCGCTGAGCCGATAAGATAATGTTTTTTATTCATGTTTTTATTTTCTTAAGCTTGTAAAACAGTTCCGATAATCATCACTGCCAGCATTGCCATTGGCTGCAATACTACTATTGCAAAACTAACTATCCCAACACAAATGTAAAAAGTTTTTTTGTCCATATTTTTTTATTAATTAATAATGTTTTATAAGTATATGTTATTCGCGATTTTTCCGCAATTCTGGTACAATATAAAAATAAAATTTGCCGATGTAGCTCAGATGGTAGAGCAACTCCATGGTAAGGAGTAGGTCGGCGGTTCAATTCCGCCCATTGGCTCAAGTACATCAGCCGAAGAAAATGTAAATTATTTCTTTTGCCTTGTTAATTTTCCAATTGTCTCTGAATGATAGTGTAGATGTCGGCCTAGTTTAATTACTAGTGGACTTCCATTTTTATAAAGTTCTTCTGCCTTTAAAATTTTAGCCTGAGTTTCCCCATTCGCGTGTTTGGAATATTTTTGATTGATATCTTTTTCTGGAGATAACATATTAAATAAATGATAGTCATTCATACTTTCTGGTAAAGTTTTTTTCTGATTATTTCCTAGATTAACCAATTCTTCTAGACGTTTTTTTAATTTATCATGCGCAATTCCAAAAGGTAGGCCTGTGTATTCATCAACAATTTTTTTTAATAGTTCATATGCTTTTTTGTCTATTATTTTTTTGTTCAGTGCACCACTTAGTATTTCTAATGTCCAAGAATACTGTGATTGTTGGAGTACAACTGACCTAGGATCTCCTCCATATTTTGAATCTTTCATTCTTTCAAAAACTGAATACAAAACACCAAGAATACTTTCTTCACCACCATCTTTATCATTCAAACCTCCGCGGATCTCGTGGTAAAGATTTAAAGTCAGGACTCTTTTATCGTCTTCGTCAAATAAATAAATAGGCGAAGCTTTGG
>CAYMOA010000056.1:0-3529 GCA_964391935.1 uncultured Candidatus Saccharibacteria bacterium
ATAAATGTTATAATGCGGACAACTTGAGCATCAGAAAGAGAGGAAAAAATGTCTCAAGATGCCGAGGGTCATGTCAACTTCATCCTCAAAAATATTCCTCTTGAAAAAATACCAGAGGTAGAAGCCAGGCTGGAAAAGCTCTTAGATGAGCTTGACCTGAGTGGCACCTTCTGGTCCAAATCCATCATTGTCCTACGAGCTCGTAAACATACTCGAGTTCGAGGGCAGGGTGGGAAAGTTAAAATAGAGGGGTATGTAAAGGGTAGTGAGGGTGGCTAAAACAAAAACAACTAGGACCAACAGGAAACTGGTGGTCTTTTCTTTATTTACAGAAATTTGTTAATTTTTGTGGTAGAATCTAAGAAATGAAGAAAAAAACTTTTAAAGAAAAGAAGTTGAGAGACGAAGTCTGGGAAAAAACTGGTTGGGGCAAGGTTGCAAGTTGGTACCAAAACACTCTTTCTGCTGAGAAGTCCACTCAAAAAGACCTTATTTTACCTGAGCTTTTAAAATTCCTACCTCTCACCGCGGTGAAAAATAAAAAAATAATTGACCTAGGTTGTGGAACAGGGTTTTTCTTAAAAGAATATGCTCAAGGTGAAATAGACAAATCTCTAGGGATCGACGTGGACTCAGAGCTTTTAGAACTAGCCAATGAAAATCTCCGTCATGAAATAGAAGATGGGAAAGTAGTATTTATGCAAGGGAATGCGGCAGATTTGAAAAATGTAGGTGAGAAAAGTTTTGATATTGCATTGTCAGTAGAGTCTATCCCTAACATTTCTGATTTAAAAAGTTTTGCCAAAGAAGTTTACCGAGTTCTAGAGATAGGTGGAAAATTTGTGGCAGTGGTCAATCACCCTGCCTTTCGCGTGCCTCAGTCATCTGACTGGTATTTTGACAAAGAAAAACAAAAACAGGGTAGAGTTGTTTACAAATACAAAACGGCTCATGCGATCAAGATAGACATGAACCCCGGAAATAAAAATGTAAAGACAAAAATATTTACTACAACTTTTCACCGGCCATTTGAAGAATATTTAAATACTTTTAGCAAAGCTGGGCTCACCTTTAATTTTATGAAAGAAATTTATTCTAATAAAGTTTCGGAAAAAGGTACACGTAAAAATGCAGAGGATAATGCAAGAGAGGAAATCCCAGTTTTTCTATTTTTAGAATTTATTAAGAAAATCTAATTAAGCCAAAATATTTTTTTGGCAGGTAGAGTATGTCTTTTATGAAAGTTTTATAAAAGACACGTGTCTTTTATAATTTAATAATCCTAGGAAGGCTATATAAAATAAGCAGTTTTAGGTAGAGCGGATGTCTTTTATAAGTATTCTTGACATTGGGGTATGTCTTTTAATAATATTTAGATATTAGTAAAATAATTTTTAAAAATATGAAGAGTAAAATATTGTTCACTGTATTATTTCTTAGTTTTTTCGCAACTGTTAATGCTGACGAATTAAACAGTGTTTATTCAAAAAATTCTGGGAATAAAACACCTGTAAACTACATGATGGGAACTGTCACTGTTTCAACTAGTACCAACATAATTATGAGTCTAGCCACAAACACAGCAACAACATGCGTGCCACTTTTAACTGCTGTACATAAAAAAGGTGACTCAGGGGAAGAGGTAGCAAAACTACAAAAATTTTTAAATGAAAAGAATGGGGCAGATCTAAATGAAAAAGGTTTTTTTGGACCTGTTACTGAGCAAGAAGTGAAAAACCTGCAATATACATACGGCGTGGAAGTTACAGGAATTCAAAATGAAAAGACGACAGAAGTAATTAATAAATTGGGTTGTGGACTATTAGTTAAAAAAGACAGAAAAGTTTTTAATTTAGCCTCGGGTATTTCTTCTAAAGATCAAAGTATCACAAACTTTAGAATTTCTGAGGACATTAAAATTTACCCCAATGCTCCACAAAAAGATTTTCAAGTATCAAAAGTTAAATCTCCAACAGCCAAAACAGTAGTTACTAGTGAAGCGACAACGACCAGTGTTTTAGGAAATTTAAAGTCAGATTTTGATAAGATCAAAGAAAACTACAAAGCTTACCTGTTGGTATTTGCTCTTGTTCTAGCCTTGTTCTGGTTTTTACGTAAAGCCGCTACAGAATAATTTCCTGAAATCATGTTAGAATAGGGAAATATGACGACAGCTATATATTTCTTTTTGATGGCTACCACATTCTTTGTTGTTCCTCAACTTATAGTGAAGTTTTTAACCAATGAAGTAAAATATGATAAGTCTCTTATCTATTTAGTATTTGCTTTTTGTTTGCCTCTCGTTTGGGTATTTTTACCCAAAGAAGTTTTAACTTTGCGAGAAGTAAACTTTATACAGCATGCTGTGGGTGGTGGGGTAGCAGTTGGGTTCGTAGCAATTTATTTAATTAAAAATCTCAGAGTAAAGCTTCTAGTTTTTGATTATTTTATATTTCAATTTATATTTGTATTTGCTCTGGTTTCTATGTTAGGGGTTACAAATGAGTTACTAGAATTTTTGCTTGATACTTTACAAATCGGGATATTTTCATCGGATCGTTATGATACTTGGTTTGATTTGATGGCTAATACAAGCGGGGCACTGTCAGTTTTTCTTTTATGGTGTTTTTTAAGCAAAATTTTAAGAAAAAAAGAATAATTATGGTAAAGTTAGAGCTGCCAGTCCCAAAAGAATTAGAAGCTGATGACTTTATGGATTTGGATGTTTTAAAAAATAAAATCACAGAATTAAAAAGAGCTGCTGAAAGTGAGGGTATGAAAATGTGGGAAAGATATGGTTGGGAATGCCTCGGAAGTGGGTCAGAGAGTGTGATCTTGCGTTTTAAAAAAGATCCTGATTTTGTAGTGGCATATTCATTCCAATGGGATTCACACTGGATAAAAGAGGAAACCGCAATAAAAGTTTATTATCTCAATAAAATGTTCCAAACAATTTTCCCTGATAATTTTAGAGAGATTCCTTTTGCGATTGGTAAACTTTCTACTTTTGAAAATAATCCTACTTTACAAGAAAAAAAAGAAAACTTTTTAAAAAATAGAAGGGAGTCAGATACCATAAAACCATTAGTCTATGGAACAATTAGAAAATATGTAGAATTAAACGGGGTAGACAGAGCACAACTTACTGCAGATTTTAAAAAAGTATTTGATTTTATTTTAGAAACAGGTATTTTACAAGAAGGAAGTGATTTCTCTGGTAAAGCAACTCAATTTTTTGACCTCAGAACAAATTTTCCGAATGAGTGGGTAAATGTGACATCAACTACTTCCGGTAAGTCAATGTATGTGGACACATTAGATTCTCACAATTCTGTTGCCGACAACTTTTTTGTCGAAAGGATAGTTGAAAGAAAAAATGCTATTTTGAAATATATGCAGAACAATAATTTAAGTGTAGATAAAATAAAAAAAGTAGAGATGTGTATAGATAGATTGAAAAACCTAGTAGAAGAAGTTAAGAAAGAAATGGAAACTAAAAAGAACTCATAGGGACTCGCACTTCGTACAT
>CAYMOA010000057.1:0-3523 GCA_964391935.1 uncultured Candidatus Saccharibacteria bacterium
TCTTAAAACTTATTCGACAACCAAGGGAACAATTCAATTTCCACTAGATAAACCAATACCTGTAAATTTGATTATTAAAATCGTGAAATATAGATTAACCAAAATATAGAAATAGTTCCATTTTACTTCGTCTATTAGTTCTGGTACAATATTTGCATGAGTACAACAACTAGTTATGCAAGTAGTTATAACCTTATGACTACTAAAATCTCAAAAACCAAAAAAAAAGAGTTTGATGTGGATGCTTTTTTAGAGAGCTCAGCAGGGAAAAAATATTTAGAAAGAGCAATGAAAAGCAAGATAATTTCTCATTCAGACTTCTTAAAGAGAACAGCTAAATTGAGAAAAAAGTTTGGTTTAATTTAGATTTCATGAGAGTTATAAAATACAGAGAGAGTTTTTCCAAGGATCAGGATGAGATTTTTGAGTATGTTGCAAAATCTTTTGGTTTAATTTATGCAGATAATTTTCTTATCGAGGTTTTAAATATTATTGAGTTATTGGTAGTATTTCCAGAAATTGGAAAATCTACAGTCAAAGATAAAAGACTTTTTAAATTTGCGTTTGGTAAAAATTGGTACTTGTATTATTACGATGATAAAAATATACTTTTTGTTGGTCTAATAGATACAAGAAGAAAACTAAACAAAAAATTATGAAATTACTTTTAACTTCAAACGGAATTACAAATAAAACTATAGAAAACAAACTTAGAGAAATCACAGGAAAAAATTTCTCTGATTTGAAAATTGTATTTATCCCAACTGCTATGAATCCTGAAGTTGGAGACAAAACTTGGTTTGTCGAAAATTTGAACAATATTCATAAGCTTGGATTTAAAGAGCTTGATATTGTAGATATTTCTACTTTAAATAAAAATGAATGGCTGCCAAGATTGGAAGATGCCGACATAATTTGTTGTAATGGTGGAAGTAACTTTCATCTTATAAAGTGGATTAAATTGTCTGGACTTTTGGTGGAAATTCCTAGATTGTTAGAATCAAGAATTTGGATTGGTTCAAGTGCTGGGGGTATGATTATGACGCCATTCCAATCTATTAAAATTTCGCAAGAAATTTACGAAGAAGATTTGCAAGAAACAGAAGACAAGAAATCAATTGGGCTAGTCGACTTTCATATTGTTCCACATCTAAACGGAAAAGGTTTTCCAAAATTAAATGAAGAAAATTTAAGAAATATTTTAAAAGACTTTACTGAAAAAGTTTATGTTTTAGATGATAGTTCTGCGGTTGCTGTAGATGGAGAAAAAGTCGAAGTGGTCAGTGAAGGCAAGTGGTTTGAGATAAATTAATTTATGGACTATGACACGATAGTGGTTGGTGGTGGGGCGAGTGGGATGATGGTTGGGGTTGTTTCGGCGAGGAACAATCAGAAAGTTTTAATCATAGAAAAAAACAAAAGTTTAGGAGAGAAACTAAAAATCACCGGTGGGGGAAGATGCAATATTTTTAATAAAGAAGAAGATTTGAAAAAACTCCTTGCACATTATGGTGACGCAGCAAAATATCTTTATGCACCATTTTCCAAATTTGGAGTTTTTGAAACAGAGGAGTTTTTTAAAAATCTCGGTATCAATGTAAAAGTAGAAGATAGAAAAAGAGCATTTCCTACAAGTGAAAGAGCGGTTGATGTTTATAATGCACTAACAAAAGAATTAGAAAGAAATAAAGTAGAAATAATGTTGGGGAGTGGTGTAGAAAAAATAATTCTCCCACCTCCCCTAACCCCTCCTCAGGCAGGAGGGGGACAGTGCAAAATTTTAGGTATAAAAATAAAAGGAGAGGAGAAAATTTATACTGCGAAAAAATATATTTTGGCGACTGGTGGTTACTCTCACCCAGAAACAGGGAGTACAGGGGATGGTTTTAAATTTTTAAAAAGTTTGGACTTGGGAATTAAGATAGTAGAACCTACACCAAGTCTGGTTCCCGTGTCGGTAGAAAATGCTTGGGTAAAAAAACTTTCTGGGAAAACAGTAGAGAATATTAAAATTACTTTTTTTGTTGATGGGGTGAAAAAGAAGGTATTTAGGGGAGAAAATAGAATTTTATTTACCCATTTTGGTTTGTCTGGCCCTACTATTTTAAATTTATCCAAAAATATTTCTGATTGGTTAAAAGAAGGTGAGGTAACGATGTTAATTGATTTATTTCCAACCAAAGATGAAAGTGAGTTGAATAAATATATTTTAGAAATATTTGAAAATAATAAAAATAAAACTTTTAAAAATGTTTTAAATGATATTTATCCGGGAAATATTTTAGAAGAAATTTTTTCTGAAGACGAAGTTTTACAAAACATTTTACAAAAACAAGTGAATGACGTGAGAGTTGAGGAAAGGAAATTAATTATACAAACTTTAAAAAACCTAAAAATAAATATTACAGGTCTGATGGGTTTTGACAAAGCAATTATCGCCGATGGTGGAGTAGAAATAGATGAAGTCAATTTTGATAATATGAGTTTAAAAAAGATTCCAAACTTATTTGTGACTGGTGACATGTTAAACATCTCGCGTCCCAGTGGTGGCTATAGTCTCCAGCTTTGCTGGACAACAGGTTTCACCGCAGGTTCAGATTTGTGATAACATATAGTATATGAAAATAATAAAGAGAGATTCGTCTGAAATTATTAAAGAAATTGCGCATTCTGGTAGTGGTTCTAGAAAAGTATATGCAAGCCCAGAACACCTAAAGAGCAAATCTTTTGAAATGGTGACACGTGGTTATCTTCCTGCTGGAAACTCATTTGACTGGCATGAGCACTTGAATATTGAAGAGGTTATGATTGTTGTAAAAGGTGACGGTTTTGTTTTTGATAAAGATGGTGAATATTTGTATTCATCCGGAGATGTTTTTATTTTTCCGGCAAATACTCAACATAAAATATATAACCCAACTAGGAATGAACATGAGATGATTTTTTTTAGAATCAAAGTATGAAAAGGTTTGTGAAAAGTATGTAAGCTTGTTTATAAAATTAAAAATGCTAGAATTTTGTCATGAAAAAGTATCAGCACCAAAAAGATTTGAATGGTTGCGGAATAGCCTGCTTGGCTAATCTTTTAAACAAACCTTATGATAAAGTAAAATTGGATTTTGAGAAAAAATTCTATCCAATAGCCAAAGGTATATTATGTTTTGATATGGTGAAATATTTAAACTCGATTGGGTTGAATTATAAACTAAAATTTTGTAATCAGAACCCTAAACATTTTAATAAAAAAGATGGAGAAAAGTTTTCTAAAATAGAAAAATCTATAACTTTGATTTACAAGTCCAAAAAATATCCTGTCGGTCATTACTTGTTAAGAGAGAAAAATTTCTGGGTTGACCCCTGGTACAACTTACCAAGTATCGATAATGTAAAAGCTGGAGCCAGAAAAGTTTTGCCAGAAAACCCTTGGTATATAATCTATCCTGAGGAAAATAGGTAAAACTTGGAACCTGGTATACTTTTAGACATATGAAAAATCCATTTGAGAATGCTTTGATGCAATTAG
>CAYMOA010000058.1:0-3135 GCA_964391935.1 uncultured Candidatus Saccharibacteria bacterium
CTGTGCTATAATATTTCTACAATCGTTAGTCAGCTATCTAGAATTAAAAAAATTTAAATAAAAAAAGTTAAAAAATAACCATGTTAAAAATAAGATTACAGCGTGTTGGAAAAAAGAATGACCCATATTTCCGTCTAATAGTTACTCCTCACACCCACAAAGCAAAAACAGGAAAAGCCACAGAAATCCTCGGTTCTTTTAATGTTCAAAAAGGTGAGCATAAAGTTGAAATGGAAAGAATAAAATATTGGCTAAGTGTAGGGGCACAAATGTCAGCAACAGTGGAAAACTTTTTGATCGACCAAAAAATAATCAATGGGGCTAAAGTTAGAACTCTCAACGCCAAAGTTAAAAAAGAAGGAAAAAAGAAATAGTTAGAAAATAGTTTTACACTTGCAAGATAGAGAATCAGAATTATACTCAAAGACAGTGCAGATAGCACAACATTAATCTAAAAGAAAAACGTATGAATGAACATAAAGACTATGTGTTTTTGGAAACTATTATAAAATTCTTAGTAGACCATCCGGAATCAGTAAAGATAAATAGAATTGTAGATGAAATGGGTGTACTATTAACTCTCGATGTGCACCCTGACGACATGCGTCAAGTTATCGGGCGCGAAGGGAATACTGCCAAGGCAATGAGAACACTTCTCCGTGTTGTAGGTATGAAAGCCAACTCTCGAGTTAACTTGAAAATCAACGAGCCAAACCGACCACAAGAATAATGTGGAAAACTAGGGCTTGCGTTGTTTAAAAGATTACATATACTTATTGTACCTTTGACGAAAAGGGGAAAAGCCAGAACTCACACGACGAGGTCTGGATTTTTTCTTTCTGTAAATCACCCGCACTTCGTGTCGACCTCTTTAGATAAAGAGGTAAATAGTTTAAACTATTAAACCTGTACAAAACGTAAATATTATTGTAGAATAATCTAATGTTAACATTTCATGTTGTAAGTATTTTTCCAAAAATGGTAGAGGAGTATTGTAATGAGTCTATTTTAAAAAAAGCTAAAGAGAAAAATTTGGTAGATTTTAAATTTTATAATATCCGCGATTATACAAAAGATAAACACAATAAAGTTGATGACAAACCGTACGGGGGTGGACCAGGGATGGTTATGTACGCCGAGCCTATATTGGATTGTGTGGAAAGTATTAGAGCTAAAACCCTCCCCTCTGGGGAGGGTAGGGTGGGGGTTCGAAAGTTTAAAACAGTAATTTTTGTACCAACTGCTGAGAAATGGACCAATGTAGAAGCGAAGAAATATTCTAAAAAGTACACAGATATTATTTTAATTTGTGGTCGTTACGAGGGGATAGATTATAGGGTGCAAAAAATCCTAAAAGCTGAAAGTGTTTCTGTTGGTGATTTTGTACTGACTGGTGGGGAAATACCAGCAATGATATTAATAGACTCTATCTCACGTCAAGTAAAGGGGGTGTTAGGAGATTTTAACTCACTAGAAGAAACTAGGAAAAATGTTTTGGGAGATGATGACGCTGGGGTAGAAGAGTTTTACACTCGACCAGAAATATTAGAGAGAATGGAAAAAGGGAAAATAAAAAAATATAAAGTTCCGCCAGTGTTTTTATCTGGAAACCCAAAATCAATTAAAGAGTATAAAGTAAATAAAAATAGTAAAAAAAATTAATTTAACTCGGCTCTATTTTCGATGATCCAGTCTATGAGAGGGTCCTGTGCCTCAGAAATTGAATTATCAAAAATGACCACTTCATAAGTTTGTGTAGGTACTCTGAACGGGAAGGGAGGTAAGCAGACACATATTTGTTGAATTGAAATAGCCAAAGGAAAACTATTTTCTTTTAGATAATCATTGACCTTGAGCTCCAATTCACTTGCAGCTTCTTGACCAAAACATGGATTACTATGTTTGTGAAATATTTGAAATGTTCCCCACTCTCTTCTTATAACACCTAACTCACGATTTTCCCAGATTGGCAAAACTACATCTAATACTTCATTTAGATTTGCATTTGGTAGCCTATGAGTATAATCATTTATTTCTTTAGAACATCTATTCAAGTAGTTAATCATATTTCTGAGCATAGCACGCCCAAATGTGGTATAATAGGTGACAAGTAAAAAATATATGGCATTCTTAGACCAAGTAACTTTAAATATAAAAGCTGGAAAAGGGGGAGACGGGGTTGTTCGTTGGCGACATGAGAGAGGTATCGAGATGGGAGGACCGTCAGGTGGAGATGGTGGAAACGGAGGTGATGTATTTATTGTTGGACAAAGGAATCTGCATACTCTACACAATTATTCTCAACAAAAGGACTTCATAGCACAAGACGGTGAGTCCGGTGGCAATAAAGAAATGCATGGAAAAAGTGGTGAAGATTTATTTTTGTATTTTCCACTCGGGTCGCAGATTTATATCAAAGAATATGACAGAGCTATCGACTTGGTAGAAGAAGGTCAAAAAGAACTTCTTTTCCGTGGTGGGCAAGGTGGTTTGGGAAATGTTCACTTCAAGTCATCAACCAACAGAAGTCCAGAAGAATTTACAAAAGGGAAAGTAGGTGAGTTTGGTACAGTAGAAATAAATTTAAAAATGATCGCCGAAGTTGGTCTTATTGGCTATCCAAATGTGGGCAAGTCCAATCTTCTAAACACATTGACCAAAGCTCAAAGTAAAGTGGGGAACTATAATTTTACTACACTCGAACCACATCTAGGTGATTGGTACGGACATATTATTGCAGATATTCCAGGTCTGATCGAAGGTGCCTCAGAGGGTCGTGGTTTAGGAATAAAGTTTTTAAAACATGTTGAGAGAACAAATTTATTAGTCCACTTGGTAGACGCCAGTTCCAAAGACTTTGTCAAAGATTATAAAATAATCCGAGAGGAGTTAGGAAATTATAACGAAACATTACTTCATAAAAAAGAAATTTTAGTAGTTTCTAAAATAGATAACTTATATCCAAACGTAAAAGAGATTTTAACTGGTAAATTAAAAGTTACAAAAATCCTCAAACCAAAAGAAAACAAAGTTAAAGTTTTGAAACTGTCTAAAAAAGAATTAGCTAAATATTCTAAACAAGAAGTCAAAGATTTGAAACAAAAGAATAAAGATGATATCAGGTTTGCTAAAGAG
>CAYMOA010000059.1:0-2827 GCA_964391935.1 uncultured Candidatus Saccharibacteria bacterium
TTTGTCAAAATTGCGTTTGTGGTTTTTTCTGCTACACTTTTCATTATGACTGAGAGTAAAAAAAGTTTGGCAATTTTTGAGAATTTTAAAATTAGAAGGGTTTGGAATGAAGAAAAGGAGACTTGGTATTTTTCATTGGTTGATATCGTAGCTGCTTTAACTGACTCTATAAATCCTACTGACTACTTGAAGAAATTACGAAAAAGAGATTTGGAATTACAATTCTACCTAGGGACAATTTGTCCCCAGGTAGAAATGCAAACAGAGTTAGGTAAAAAAAGATTGACCCTGGCTGGTACTTTTGAAAATTGTTTAAGATTGATCCAATCAATACCTTCAAAGAAGGCTGAACCTTTTAAACTATGGCTAGCAAAAGTTGGTGAGGAGAGAATTAAGGAAAGTTATGATCCTGAGATTTCTATAAACAGAGCAAGGGATAATTGGGAAAAACATGGGAGAAGTAAAAAGTGGATTCAACAAAGAATGATGGGACAAGAAACCAGAAATAAATTAACTGACTATTGGAAAGAAAATGGTGTTACTAAAGATCAAGAATTCGCAATCTTAACAAACATTATTCACCAAGAGTGGTCTGGATTATCAGTAAAAGAACATAAGAATTTAAAAAAACTCAACACTCAAAATCTTCGAGACCATATGAGTGAGGCAGAATTAATTTTTACAGCACTCGCCGAGATGTCAACCAGAGAGTTTGCAGAAGGGATGGGGAGTCAGGGCTTGGTAGAAAATAAAGTACCAGCAAAAAAAGGTGGTCAGATAGCAAAGAATGCAAGAAAGGAGTTGGAAAAAAAGACAGGAAAAAATATAATTACAGGACAGAATTACTTAAAGACAAAAAATTCAAAGAGATAAATTTATGCTAAAAGAATTAGGAAAAATATTTGGAAGTGAAAACAGAGTAAAAATTTTACGATATTTCTTGGCACACCCAGACGAACAAATAGCCTTTGTTGATTTGTCAAAAAAAGTAAAAGTTAAAAATGCTGATTTAAAAAAAGAAGTTAAAAATTTGGTTGCAATAAATTTTTTAAATGAATTAACTTTAATAGAAGAAGTTGAGATTAAATTAAAAAGTAAAAAAGGGGACAAAGTTCGGATAAAAGAAGTCAAAGAACCGGGGCTAGAGTTAAATAAAAATTATGTTTTTGCTGACTCGCTAGCAGCACTTTTGCTTGACTTTCGTTATATAAATAGGGCAGAGTTATTAGAGGATTTTAAGAGATTTGGAAAAATAAAACTTCTGTGTTTGGGTGGGATATTTATGCAAGATGAAGAAAATAAATTGGACTTGCTATTAGCGGGAGACGCACTCAATAAAGAAAAAATAGATGACTTTATGAAAAAGTTAGAAGCTGACTTTGGGACCGAGCTCCGCTATGCTGTTTTTGAGTCAGAGGAATTTCGTTATCGAGTGAACATGTTTGATAGATTGATAAAAGATTTTTGGAAAAGACCTCATGAAAAAATAATTGAAAAGATCGAAACAAGACCATAAATAATATCTGGGTTATCCACAAAAAAAGTATTTTCTTTTTCTCACTTGCATATATACTATTTTTATATAAATTAAAGTTGAAATAATACTAAATTATATTAAAAAATAAAATATGAATATTACACAAATTGTGGGGGATGCACTTATCAATGCTTTCGAAATAATTTTTCGAGACATAATAATTTTTATTCCAAAAATTTTACTAGCTTTTATTATTCTCGCTGTCCTAGTATGGATAGCTAAAATAGTTTCTAAACTTGTAGGAGATTTATTGAGACTGATAAGAATAGACGCTCTCTTGGCACGTATTGGTATTACCCAAGCATTTCACGAAGTTGGCTTCCAAGTTTCTATTGCCTACGGAGTGCAGGTTTTTGTAAAATGGATTTTGGTTTTTATTGCATTACTTTCTGCTTTTGCGATCTTAGGTTTAGATGAAATAGTCTATTTCTTAGAATATGGAATTTTCCAAATTTTACCTAGCATTATTACTCTTGGTTTGATGTTGTTCATCACAATAGTGATTGCAAATAAAACAAGAGATTTGGTTGCTCACTCATCATATGTAGCAAAACATCATTCACCATTTCTTGCGAATGTGGTTTGGTTTTTGGTAATTCTTTTTGGTGCGATAGCAACACTACAACAACTTGATATTTTAAGATTTATAACAGAGGCGGCTTCTGGACTTATCCAAGCACTTGGACTCGGAATAGCACTTGCTCTTGGACTTGCGTTTGGTTTGGGTTGCAAAGAAGAGGCTCGCTGTTTGATCCGTTCATGGATGGGTAAAGATTGCTATGACCTTGACTGTGGATGCAATACTTTTGGTTGTGCCAATTGTTCTGGTTTAGACGATGTTCATGATCACGATTGTGATTGCGACGAGTGCACAGTAAAATAGTTCAAAAATTTATAAAAAAACAAGCAAAAAACCCCATAGAAAGAGGAGAGAGAGCTCCTATTCTATAGGGGTTTTTGCATTCCGGTAAAAAGGCTGAAAAATGCTTGACTTATAAGCCGCTTTAGATTATAATTGCGACTATCCGTTTTTTGGAAAAGTAAAACCTTTCAAAACTCAGGTTGCAAATTGACATTTTAATACCACTCGTGCCAAACCCTGATGCAAATAATTAGTCGACCATGTTGGCAAATTATTACAGGGATGTTGGGAGCTTTAGTCAAAGCGATGCGAAGTGGGGAAAAAAGGGAGGCTCAATACCTTCCTGTAAAAATTATTTTAGGTAAGATAATTTTTACAAAGGAATTTTTGCATGAGCGCAGCGGTGTGCTCCTCTGCAATTCCAAATC
>CAYMOA010000060.1:0-2677 GCA_964391935.1 uncultured Candidatus Saccharibacteria bacterium
AATCCTTGTAACATTGCCTATTTCGGACTTATCCACGGGGAAAAGGGGAAAACTATTTATCTTCTATTTTATAACCTAGTTTAATTAACTCGTCTCTGATCTTATCTGACTCTAGCCAGTTTTTTTCTTGACGATATTTATTTCTCAAATCAATTAGTCCTTGTATTTCTGGTGTAATTTCTTTACTATCAGTTTTTCCCAAGTCTAGAGAAAAAACTTTATCCATCTCGAGAGCTGTAAAATATTTTTCTGAGTTAGCAATACTTTCGTCTTTTAACATATCCCAAAGTGTAGCCAGTGCTTGTGGAGTATTTAGATCATTTTCTAAACATTCTTTAAATGTGGAAATATATTTTTCCGAAACATCACCTGAAACCTCATGTTGTAAGTTTAAAATATTTTTTTGTAATTTTGTGAGAGCGTTTTGAGAAGCCTCAAGACTCTCAAAAGTAAAATCCAATTTTTTTCTATAGTGAGTTTGCAAAAACATATAGCGTAGAGCAAGGGGAGAAAAATCTTTTTCTTCTATCGAGCGAAGAGTCAACTCATTGTTTAAACTTTTAGACATTTTTATCCCATTGATATCTATGAATTCTCCGTGGACAAAGTAATTAGAAAAAACTTTTCCATTCGCACATTCGCTCTGAGCTATCTCATTTGTATGGTGTATATTTCGCAAATCAATCCCACCCAAATGAATATCTATACTGTCGCCTAGGAATTTTTTCGCCATACCAGAACACTCGATATGCCAACCTGGAAAACCTTTTCCAAATGGAGAGTCAAAACCAACCAGGGAATTCTCATCTACAAATTTCCACAAAGCAAAATCTTTTGCATCTTTTTTTTCACTTCCTGTAGAGATTCTGCTTTGTTCATCTTTGTTTCTTTCAATCAGTGCCATCTCTCCATATGTGGGGAATTTCTCTGTATCAAAATAAATTGCATCTTGTGTTTTATATGCGAATCCTTTCTCTAATAATATATTTATCATCTCAATATAAGTTTCTAAATGTTCAATCGCGCGTGGTAAAAAATCTGGTTTTTGGATATGAACTCTTTCCATGTCTTCTACAAAAGCTTTAGAGTAAATATCGGCTAGCTGTTTCATCCCTTCGATTGTTCTCGGTAAATTTTCTCTCTTTAGTCCCAGAGACATTTTGTCCTCACCTGAGTCAGCATCGCCAACAATATGACCAAAGTCAGTAATGTTCATTGTGTGAGTTACTTTGTAGCCCAAAAAAATAAAAGTTTTATATAAAATATCAGAGAGGGTATAGGTTCGTAAATTACCGATGTGAGCATAATTATAAACAGTCGGTCCGCAAGTATACATCTTTACTTGCGCCTCAACTAAACTTTTAAATTCCTCAATTTTTCTTGTTCTAGAATTATATAATTTCATGTAAACATTTTAACACAAAATAAAAGGGATTTATATCAATTTTTTAAAATGTAAGTAGAGTAGGACAAGGATAGATACTACGAACATAATCCCCATAATATAGACTGTTCCAAAAGTAGAAGTTACAAGATCTTGGGGGAAACGTGTATTCATCCCAAAAAAAGAAGCGATAAAAAGTCCAGGTAAAATCACAAATGATACTACAGTAAAGACTTTGGTAATCTGGTTGGTTCTATTAGAAATTAAAAAGTTGGTAGTATCTTTTAAATCATTCAATAGTTCTCGTTGATTTTCAATTATTAAAAAAACTTTCCTATAATTTTCAGTAACAATATTGTTGTAAATATTGTACTCTATCCCAAATATTTTTATTGCCGCGTCGTCAAAAACTTTTAAAACTTCATTATGTTGTTTGAGAGAGATGCGGAAGTCAAAAACTTTTTTACTTACATATGCTATGTCCTCGATAGTTTTCCTCTCGTCACCAGAAAAAATATTTTTTTCGATTGCTGATATTTCCTCATTTATTTTGTGGATAGAGTTGCTGAGAGTCCCATAAATATTTTTCAAAAAATGTGCAAAATAAACTCCGCCATGTTTTTGATTATTGTGTCTGTGGTCAATTACGATTTTCTCAATGTCCTCCACAAAGTTTTTTATTTCACCTATTTCTTTGTATTGAGAAGAAATAATCAAATTGCTTTTAATTAAAAAGTCGACTTCTTCTATTTCAGTTTTGTCTTCGCGTTTGATAGGGAAATGGAGAGTCATGTAGATGGCGTTTCGCAAAGTGTCGGCTTTGGCTTGCAAAGTTGGCTCTACTATTTCTTCGGCCAGATTGTCATTCATACCGTTTTCTATCAAAATTTTTCTAACTTCATTTATTTCTGGATTGACGATATTTATCCAGACAAGCCCTTCAATTTTTTTGATTTGTGTTTGCATATTTATTTCAATTCTTGATTTTTGAGAGTGTAACATATAATTTAGAATATTAAATTTTACTTTACCCCAGACCCCCGGGGGTCTGGGGTAGACAAAAAGAATTTTTGTAGTAGAATAATTCTCGCATGTTCAGGTAATCGCGCGGACAAGGGAAACCTTGGAAGTGAGGAAAGTCCGAACTCGATCCGCAAGGAAAAGGTAGTGGGTAACGCCCACACGTGGTAATACGCGAGTTGCGAACAGAGATGAGCCAATTAAGTTTGGGTGAAACAGCTAAATACTTACCCGCGAGCAAGTCCGTGCTTTTAAATAAGAAATTATTTAATT
>CAYMOA010000061.1:0-2662 GCA_964391935.1 uncultured Candidatus Saccharibacteria bacterium
GAAAGCTTTTCTATATCATGTACTAAATAATTTAATAGTTGACCAATACAGAAAACACAAAGAGTCATCATTGGACTCATTGTTAGAAAAAGGATATGAACCTGACTTTGATAATACAGAGTCTGTATCAAATATAATAGACGGTCGAAGTGCTTTTGGTCTCATAGATCAATTACCAGAATCCTACCGGGACGTAATGAAAATGAAGTATGAACATGATTTATCTCTCGAGGAGATGTCGAAAATAACTGGTAAATCTAGAAATACCCTAGCAGTGCGTTTACATCGAGGAACTCAAAAACTAAAAGCTCTGTACGATTCAAAAATAAATTAGTAGCATCTAGAAACTACCAGCTAGATTATAAATTGGCATCAGAACAGATACAAGCAAAACCCCCACACCCAAACCTAAAGCAACAATCATCATAGGCTCGATCAAACCAATCAAAGTGTCGATTGTAGTATTTATTTCTCTCTGATAAAACTTGGCAACATTGCCCATAAGTTTACCAATCTCACCTGTCTCTTCTCCCACTTTTAACATTTGCACAAAAGTATTTGGAACCAAATCTCTATGTTTAGAAAAAGATGCAGAGATGGAGATACCACCTTTGATATCTACCAATGCTTGGTCTAATATTTGTTTATAATAAATATTCCCTACCACTTCTCCTGTTATCTGCACTGCTTTTGTGAGCGACACACCAGATGTTAACAGTGTTTGAATATTATCTGCAATACGTGTAACGTAAAGCATTTTAAATACACTTTTTACAAAAGGTGTTTTTATTTTTAAAGTATCAAAAAACTTTGTCCAAGATGGTGTACCTCGTAGTGTCAAATAAGAATATAAGGCAACTGCTACTAAAAAAAGCACCAAATAAAAACCATAGGAAACTATAAAATCAGACATTGATAAAACTATTTTGGTTAATAGTGGAAGCTCAACATTGGACTCTTTTAATATCTCGGCAAGTTTGGGAATAACCATCGTGAATACTAATATCATCACCACAAAAAAAGTCATTATCACAAAGGCTGGATAGATCATGGCATTACGAACTTTTACCATCAAAGAATAATTCCTGTCCATATATTCTGACAAATAAAAGAAAGCTTGGGACATTTTTCCCGACTCTTCGCCTGTTTTTATCAAGTTCACATAAAAATCAGAAAAAACTTCTTTGTGTTTTGCAAAAGCTTGGGAGATGGCCTTACCAGCTTTTACATCTTGGATAATTATTCCAAAAACTTTTTTTAAAAAAGGTTTTTCAATATCCTCGGCAATAAGTTGCAAAGCTTTGATAACTGAGATCCCTGCATCCAGGAGTGCCGACATTTGTTTAGAAACATAAACGACATCTTTTAAAGAAACATGATCTAGAATACCACCAATATTTAAATACTCATCAATATTTATATTAAAATCTTTTTTTTCTGGTATCAGGGAAATAACCTCCAACTCTTTTGCTTGTAAAAGTTTAATAGCCTCTGTTTCAGAGTTTGCAGTTACATAACCATTGATTATTTTTTCTTCTAAATTTTTCCCGGTAAAATTAAATCTCATATCTTATTTTAGAGTATATGCTACTTCTAACTTTTTACAATCCTAACCGCCTATGAGAGAAAGTAAGTTGTCTTTGTCAGGTGAGTAACCAAGTGCTGTCTCACGAGAAATAGTGCCCGCGAAAAAAAGTTGAGACAGTGAGCGATTATAAGAAACATGACCATCCTTCATACCATTTTCTATGGTAATATCTAGATCTTTTACTCTACCCTCACGTATCAAGTGAGCAACAGCAGGAGTATTTACCATAAACTCATAAGCTGGTACAAGTTGTCCATCAATAGATGGGATGAGTTTTTGACAAAATATTCCCAAGAGAGAAACACTGAGCTCCACACGGATTTGTTTTTGTTCTTCTGCTGGAAAAACGTCAATAATTCTCTCTATTGCCTGAGAAGAATTATTGGTGTGGAGAGTTGAGAAAACCAAGTGCCCAGTTTGTGCAGAGGTAACTGCCATTCTGATGGTTTCGATATTTCTCATTTCACCTACAACCAAAACATCAGCATCCTCACGGAGAGCGTTTTTCAAAGCCGACTCAAAGTTTGGGACATCAATACCTATCTCTCTCTGATCAATAAAAGACAACTCGTCTTCGTAGAAAAATTCTATCGGGTCCTCTATCGTCATTATATGTTTTTGTTTTTCTTTGTTGATCAAAGAAACCATAGACGCGAGCGTGGTCGACTTTCCATTTCCCACCGAACCAGTTACCAAGAAAAATCCTTGTTCTCGCAGTGCCATCTCTTTTAAAATTGGTGGAAGATTGAGCTCATCTATTTTTTTTATTACTGGTATCAAACGCAGAGTGATAGATAATTTACCTCGCTCTACAAAAGCATTGCCACGAAGTCGTCTACCGAGAGCAATATGGGAAAAGTCTACATTTTTTTCTTTAGAAAAGATTTCTAGTTTTTCTTGAGCTAAAAAACTTCGGAGTAATTCTAATATATCTGCACGGGAAAAAGGAGCGACCTCTACATTGGGCTCGACTTTTTTCTTAGATCGCAAATAAGCAACTCTATCTTCACGGATGTGAATGTCTGATCCTTGCAAATTTATTAATTTTTGCAAACTTTGTGTAAATTTTTCTTC
>CAYMOA010000062.1:0-2572 GCA_964391935.1 uncultured Candidatus Saccharibacteria bacterium
GAGACATTTTTTCCTCTCTTTCTGATGCTCAAGTTGTCCGCATTATAACATTTATAAAAACAAAAAACTCGCTCCGAAATGGAAACGAGATTGGTTGGGTGGGCGGTTTGGACCCGCCACCCCAAAATCACAAGCAACTAGGATTTATCTCTTTGGAGGGAGCTAAATCCCCATCTTCCACCAAGTCTTGGCAGAGGAAGATGAGTTGTCAGGTGTAAATAAAAATATATCACAAAAGAATATCGATGTAAATATTTCTTTTGGAAAATCCCCCGATTTGTTGTAGAATGTACACAGATATGGTAAATAAAAATATTTTAGAAGGAGGCTACGAGCCAGGAAAATTTGAAAAAGGAATTTACCAAAAATGGGAAGACTCAGGATATTTTAACCCAGACAAGTGTGTTGAATCTGGTATCACCTCTGCAGAGGCTCCTCATTTTTCTATAGTTATGCCGCCCCCAAATGCTAATGGTCGCCTACATGTAGGTCATGCCTTATTCGTCTTTATCCAGGATATTCTAATCCGCTACAATAGAATGAACGGCAAAAGAAGTTTGTGGATACCAGGAGCTGACCACGCTGGTTTCGAAACTCAAACAGTTTACGAAAAAGTTTTAGAGAAACAAGGGAAATCTCGTTTTGATTTTCAAAAAGAAGATTTGTATCAGCAAATATTTAATTTCGTACAAGAAAATAAAGGAATAATGGAACAAGATATGAAAGACTTGGGAGCAAGTTGCGATTGGTCAAGAAATCTTTTCACCTTAGACCCAAAGGTTGTTGCAATTGTACAGAATACATTCAAAAAAATGTTTAATGACGGGTTGGTATATAGAGGCAAAAGAAATATTAACTGGTGCACAAAACATCAAACTGGTTTGTCAGATGTGGAAACAGAGAACAAGGAAGAAAAAGCCAAACTTTACTATTTTAAATATGGACCATTTGAAATAGCAACTGCCCGCCCAGAAACTAAGTTTGGAGACAAATATGTAGTAATGCACCCAGAAGACAAAAGATACACACAATATAAACACGGAGATAAGTTAACTTTGGAGTGGATCAATGGGCCGATCGAAGCCACAATAATCAAAGATGAAGTTATAGATATGGAGTTCGGTACTGGAGTTATGACTATTACACCTTGGCACTCACAAATTGACTTTGAGATTGCAAAAAGACATAACCTAGATTACGAACAAATTATAGATTGGAATGGCAAACTACTACCTATTGCCGAGGAGTTTGCAGGAATGAAAATCAAAGAGGCTCGAGAAAAAATTGTAGAAAAATTAAACACCAAAGGCTTAGTTACAAAGATTGAAGAAAATTATATACACAATACAAAGGTTTGTTATAAATGTAATAATATTATCGAACCCCAAGTTTCTGACCAGTGGTTTATCAAGATGGCTCCACTTGCAGAGCTTGCCCTCAAAGCTGTACGTGACGAGAAACAAATAAAATTCTATCCTGAAAATTACGAAAAAATATTTACTTATTGGATGGAAAACAATATGGATTGGAATATTTCTAGGCAAATTGTTTGGGGTATTCAAATACCTGCACAAGTTTGCACAACATGTAATCAGGGCTACATCGACAAAAATATCGAGGCAGACAAATGTCCTTGTGGAGGAAATTTAAAAAATGAAACAGATACTTTTGATACTTGGTTTTCAAGTGGACAATGGACGCTTCTTACTTGTGGTTATGATTCTGTAAACGGAAACTCACTTGATCTTAAAAATTATCACCCAACAAGTGTTATGGAATCTGGTGCTGACTTAATTTTCAAATGGATACCTCGTATGGTAATTTTCTCACTTTATTTGAATAAAGAAATCCCTTTTAAAAATGTTTATTTACACGGACTTGTAAACGATAAAAATGGTATGAAAATGTCTAAGAGTAAGGGAAATGTAGTCAGTCCAATTGATATGGTTACAAAGTTTGGTTGTGACGCTTTGCGTATGGGACTTTTAGTTGGCGTGCCAGCAGGAAGTGACTCGAACTTGTCCGAAGATAAAGTAAAAGGCTATAAACATTTTTCAAATAAAATATGGAATGCTACCAAATTTCTAGAAATGAAAGGGGTTTTTGCCAGTGACGTAACAGAGGATATTAAAAAAACAGAAAAAGATGAAATTATTTTGCGTGAGCTCGACGCGCATATCCGTGAGACAACCAAAGACATTGAGAATTTCAATTTGCACTTGGCATCTGACCGGCTTTATCAATTTTTCTGGAAAAGATTTGCCGATGAGATAATCGAGGAGTCAAAAATAATTTTAGAAAACCGCGACAATACACATTCGGAAGTTGAGATCAATTCTCGAAAGTCCACCCTGTTAATTATGATCGAAACTCAACTAAAACTTCTTCACCCTTTTATGCCTTTTGTAACTGAGGTGATCTGGAGTGAGTTTTTACAAAAAGAAAAATTATTGATGGTCTCCTCCTGGCCCGAGTTTCATTAAAATTACTTTTTCCACTTTATTAGTATAAAAATTGTTGTCAAATAGAAAATATAGTTGTAAACTGCAAGCATGAATATATTTTCTAGATT
>CAYMOA010000063.1:0-2389 GCA_964391935.1 uncultured Candidatus Saccharibacteria bacterium
GCTAAATACTTACCCGCGAGCAAGTCCGTGCTTTTAAATAAGAAATTATTTAATTGAGTGACGCAAAGATTTTTACAGCAATGTAAAAACAAGATAAATGATTACTAAAAATATTGAAAAATATTTTACAGAATTCGGCTTATAAACATGCAACATCAAAAAGACAACCCTAAAGGTTGTTTTTTTGTTTTTGTGTTGTATACTTTTTGCATATGGATTTACGAAGTGAATTTAAAGATCTTAATTTGGATAGTGAAAAAGATAATTTTGATGATGGGGAAAAAATTGTAAAAGATCTAGAAGAAAGATTGGCACAATTAAAAAGATCAGAACCGCTAAAAGCGCCAGAAGAAAAAAAACAGACAGCAGAAGTTTTGGATGAAGTAAATGGAGATGAAGAAGAGGCAGAGGAAGAAACAGAAGAAGAAGATGAAGACATGGGTGAGTCAACTTTTTTAGAAAAAATCCAACCATTTATTTTACCTATTGCCCTTACTTTTTTTGCGATTATTTTCGCGGCAATGTTTTTATATTTTTTTTCTAAAAGCCGAGTAGAAAATACTGCGCAAGCAATCGTAAATGCCGGTGTTCCAGAGCAAGTATATTACCCGCCAACTCCAGTTCCTGTAATTATAAAAGAAGAACCACTGACTTGTGAGTTACCACAAATTTTAAATGAAGATGCGAGTGCATGTATAACTCCTGAACCCGAGCCAGAACCAGTAATAGTTAAACCCGAATTTGAAAATGGAACAACTACAGAGGTAGATGTGAGTTTTTCTTATGATAAATATAATTATGATAATTATCCACGAGGGATATATTTATTAGAAGGTCAAGTATTTAGTGGTGATTTTGAAAATTATAAAATAAATGCTAACAACAGGGCTTTTGCAAATGACTATTTCTTTGGTGTAGACAGAAACACAGTATCGTTGATAGGCAGTTGTTCTTATGTTGTTGACGATGCAAAAATACTTGTTAAAAATATGAATTTAAATGAATCAAAAAAACATTTTACAGGAGAAGTAGTCAAAGTTATAGAAGCTTCTAAACCGAGAATCGACTGTGCAAAATAATCTTTGGTGTATAATATAGTTTAAATGTTAAGACATACAATTCTTTTTTCTGCATTTGTTTTGTTAGCACAAGTTTTTGGGTTGATCAGGGATTTATATCTCGCAAAAATATTTGGAGTTTCAGAAATTCTGGATATTTATTATATGGCGTTCAAAATCCCAGATTTTTTAAATGTTTTTTATAGCGTTTTCTTAGGCTCAGTAATTTTTATTCCACTTCTGACGAAATTAAAACATGAGGGTGGTGAAGTCGTGATGCAAAACAAAATAAATTCTGTAGGAAGTTTAGTTTTATTTTCTTTAACTTTTGTATTTATTATTTTAGAAATATTTATGCCGCAACTTACCAAACTTCTAGTTCCTGCCTGGAGCGAAGAGAGTAGAACAACTTTAACAAATTTGTCGCGTATACTTTTATTCGCACAATTTTTCTTTCCAATAGGGATTCTCGGTGGTTCGCTAGGTATGATTTATGGAAAACCACTTGGCATGGCTCTGAGTGGTTTTATTTATAATCTTGGTATTTTGGTGGGTGCTATTTTATTAGTTCCGATATTTGGGATTTATGGACTTGCTTGGTCAGTGATTTTCGGAGCAATTCTTTTTATGATCGTGCAGATCTGGAATTCTAAAACTTTGGAGTTTATAAAAAGTTTCAGAATTAAAATAAGTTTTTCTGAGTGGGTAAACTTTGTAAAAGAAAATCTAGGTCGTCTGGTTGCAGTTTTTTCTTATCAACTTTATGGAATAATTATTTTGAGTATCGCCGCTTTGTCAGGTTCGGGCGGAGTCGCTTCTTTTTCTATTGCCTACAACTTATACCTTGCAGCTTTCTTTGTTTTAGGAGCGAGTTTTTCTACAGTGCTTATGCCGCGAATTTCAGATACTCATGTAAAAGGGGACAAAGTTTTGCAAAAGAAAAATTTACGAAAAAGTCTGATTGCCATTTTTCTTGTTTCACTTTTCGCGAGTTTAATTTTATTTTTTGCCTCACTTTATATTGTAAAAATACTTTATTTTTTTTCTAATATTTCTTTAGAAAAAGAAATATATATTGCATCTCTTCTCTCACTTCTGTCAATTTCGTTCCCACTGTTTAATGTTTTAGAAGTGGTAAGAAAATATCTCTACGCTACCTCACAAATATTTTTCGCTGGTGTACAAACAGTTATTTTGTTAGTTGGTGTAGCTGTATTTACTTATTTTTTTACCCTCACATCAAGCAAACATATTTTAACTTGTTTAATTTTCGGAATGAATATCTCCATGTTGTTGACCACAATTTCTTCTCTCATTTGGTTGCGAATTAG
>CAYMOA010000064.1:0-2369 GCA_964391935.1 uncultured Candidatus Saccharibacteria bacterium
CTTTTTTCGGAAATAGCCTTTATGATTTTCCCTCTCCCTGGTGACACACTCATGTTCGCAACTGGTATTTTTGCTGAGATGAAAATTTTTGATTTTAAAATTTTATTTTTAATTTCAATGTTAGCCTCTATTATCGGCGGTCATGTAGGTTATTTTATCGGCACAAAAATAGACAAAGAAGTCCTGATCAATAATAGATTTTACAAAGTAAAAGATGCTCATCTAGAAAAAACTCAGCAATTTTTTGAAAAATATGGAGTCTATGCAATTATGTTCTCTCGATTCGTACCTATAATCAGAAATTTTATTTCCCAGCTGATGGGTATGATCGACTATGATAAGAAGAAATTTTTCTGGGCCAACCTAGTTGCGAGTATAATCTGGCCACTAAGTATAATTTCTCTCGGATATTTTCTGGGAAAACTTTTTCCAAACCTGATTGTCTATGCAGAATATTTTTTAATTATTGTTTTAATAATTCTACTCGCTCCTATTATTCACGAAGTTTGGAAATCTAAAAAGAAGAGTTAATTTTTACCCAAATTTTTTGCCCACTCCTCAAACATTTCCAATAAAGATAAATGTTTTACATATCTCTCAGCAATTATTAAAATAGTTTTCCGAGCTGGTTCTATACATAGTTTTTTTTCTTCGTCACTAGCAACAAAAGACTTGGCTCCAAGAGAAGAGTTTACTACTTTTTCACCTGCTGACTGACTGACTCTTTGTAAATAATTAACATTTTCGAAAACTACACTGGGTTTTCCATTTACTTCAACAACTCTAAAATCAACCAACATTCTCAATGACTGCGGGAACCCTTCAAACTCGGTACCTTCGGCTTCTTCTGCACCTGCTGATTCTAAAAATTCTTGAAAAACAAAATCTTGATATTTAAACTCTTCCCCATATTTTTCTTCATATATTTTTTTGGCATCTTTTAACACTTGCCTTCTATCTCCAGATACATCTGGTACAATCATAACCCTATCTCCATGAGAACCATTTTTTGGTTTAACAACCCATTTACCATTTTCTCCAATATCAACATCTTTATATATTCCACCGTATTCATCCAACATGTATTTTGGTAAATTTTCAGTTCTAATTAATGTTCTTTGGCATCCTTTATTATTTATCCACTCACGAACTTTTTCAGGATTATCATTAGCATTCTTTGATAAATATGCAATTCTGATTTTCTCTCTGAGATGCTTTAAAAAAGACGGGGTCGCTTCTTCACTTATACCAGTTTCCATATGGAACATTTCCTCATATGACAAAGGTTTTTTTAAAATGGTTAAAAATTCTTCTTCAAACTTGTGGACCATCTCTAAAGTTGCTTCCTTGTCGTTTTTTGGTAGATTTCTAATTCTTGCAAATAACTTTTCTAAAACAGGCACTTTGCCACTCTTGCCCTTTTGTGCTCTTTCAAGTCCGATGCCAGAATTGGAGCCATTAAGTTCTATACAATATGGTTTTTTAATTTTATTCCCATTTGGGTCAACTTCATTTACAAAAATAAAATCAAAACCAACTGTACCTCTCCACTTTAAAGTCTCTTTACTTTCCAAAGCATTATCAACACCACTATCTTTTTTTACTCTTTCTTGCATAGGAAAAAGTTTACCACAATTTAATTAAATCCTTCTGAGATTTCTGTTTCAATTTTTATTTTCTCTCCAGTTTTCGGATGTACAAATTCTAAACTTTTTGCATGTAGCATTAGTCTAGAATTTTTATCTTGTTCCAAAACCCTCTCCCAACCCTCTTCGGAGGAGAGGGTTTTTAATGTGTTTATTTGTTCTGTTCCATGTTCATTTACAATTCCATTTACACCATATTTCTTATCCCCAACTATCGGGTGTCCAATAAAACGGCAATGTAAACGCAATTGGTGTGTACGCCCTGTTTTAGGAAAAAGTTTTAACAAGGTTGTCTCAATAGTGAATACAGGGGATGTTTGCACTTCTACTTCTGTCTCTGCATCCCTTTTTGTATTTCTCTCACCTACCCCTGTGCCACAAACCCAGATCCGAGGATCTTTTTTATGTCTAGAAATCGGCTCTGTAATTTTAAATCTCAATTTCTCTTCCTGACGTTCGACTGATCCCCAAACTTTTGCTACATATTCTTTTACTACAGTTCTCTCAACAAATTGTTTTTGTAAGTTTGAAAAAGTTTCTTCATTTTTAGCAATTAAAATTATCCCACTGGTATCTCTATCGAGTCTATTGACTATTCCCCACCTGGCAGTGTAGCGACCGCTGTCGAGTGTATGTGGATTACCGATTAATTGCTGTTGGGGGGGGGGGGGGGGGGGGGGGGGGGGGGCGGTGGGGGTGGGGGGTATGAGATGATAAGCAAAT
>CAYMOA010000065.1:0-2364 GCA_964391935.1 uncultured Candidatus Saccharibacteria bacterium
CCTAAGTTTGTTAACACAAGCATTTCCATAAATTATCAAGATTTCGTTCGTCTTTACAACAAACACGGCGAAACAACATTGATCGCCTTAGATATCGATGGAAAAGTTACCAACGTTATGGTTCATGATATGGACCTCAACCCCGTTTCTAACAAAGTAGCTCATGTAGACTTTTATGCACCAGAAGCTGGTAAAAAAGTTCACGCGGAGGTACCACTTACATTCGTAGGAGAGTCAGCAGCCGTTAAGGCAGGTGCTAACTTGGTAAAAGTTATGCACGAGATCGAGGTAGAAGCACTTCCAGAAAATCTGCCTCATGCAATCGAAGTAGACATCTCCAAGATAGTAACTATCGACGACTCAGTTACTGTTGCTGATCTAAAATTCCCAGCCGGGGTAACTACAAAGTTACATGCAGAAGACGTTGTTGCGTCAGCTGTTGAGGTAAAAGAAGAAGTAGAAGCCGCTCCAATTGACTTGTCAGCTATCGAAGTAGAGAAGAAAGGTAAGAAAGAAGAGGAAGCCGCAGCAGATGCAGAATAATCTAACTTTTTACAAAGTAATTTTATAAAACAAAAAATGCTTTTTAAAAAAGCATTTTTTGTTTTTCAGTAATTCTCTTTTAGAGAATTACTTTTTTCCACTCCCGCTATTCTTTTTGTTTCTCTCTTCAGTAAGAACTTGCAATTCTGCTTGTAATTCATTTAGTAACTCCTCTTTTCTTTGTTCACCAGTTGCCGGCATAACAGAATAATCACCTCCTTTTTTTCCTCTAACCTGTTTAATCCTGTTTTTAATTGTTTCTATCCTTTTATCGAGATCTTCCAGACTTCGTGGTTTACGTTTAATACTTTCTACCATTTTTTTATATTTTTATTTAATAATACATCTAAATACATCTTAAGTTAACCATTAATTATGTTTTTGTAAATAGTTATTTTTCCCCATTTGCTGACACAAAAAAGTTTATAAATCGTATATAATGTTAGATATGTCAGAAACTAGCTCGTCTAAAAAGTTTTTTTTATTTGCAACCGTTTCTATATTTTTATTTCTAACTATATTTAGTTTTAATAGCCCAACAATTTTTGCACAAGCTTTATCAGATGCTGAGAGGGCAGCACTACAAGCAGAGCTCGCAAATTTACAAGCCGAGGCAGACAAATTACAAAGAGATCTGGACAGTACTGTTGGTGAGAGAAAGACTATGGAGAGTGAGCTTTCCATAATCACTACCAAAATAAACCAAAGTAAAAACAAAATTGCTCAGACTTCTACCCAAATTAAAAAGATTTCTGGTGATATAAAAACTAAGGAAAAAAAGATCCATACTCTCGGAGAGAAAATAGAACAGAATAAAGAATATATTGCCCAATCATTGATGGCTATGCGTAAACTTGACGACGTGCGGGCTGTAATTGCTTTTTCCAAAGATGAGAATTTTGATGAAGTATTCAAAGATTTTGGTGATTACCGAGCTATCCAAGGGCAGCTCGCAGAAAATGTAGGAGGTTTGAGAACGAATAAAAAGTTTATAGAAGTAGAAAAAGAAGTTTTATTAGATAAAAAAGACGAAACAGAAGCATTAAAAAGAAAACAAGAAGAAGACAAAAAAGAAGAGGAGGTGAGGAGTAGAGAAAAGAAAGAATTAATTACTTTAACCAAACAACAAGAAAAAGATTTCCAAAAAGTTATTGCTGAAAAACAAAAAAAAGTTGCAGAAATAAAAGCTCGTCTTTTTAGTTTCGCAGGTGGGCAAACCGCAGCTATCCCATTTGCTACTGCGTTGCAACATGCAGAACTAGCACAAGCTCAGACAGGGACCCCAGCAGCTTTCACTCTGGCTATTTTAACTCAAGAGTCAGCACTTGGAGCCAATGTGGGTAAATGTTATTTGACTGATACACAAACAGGTGCGGGTATAAATAGTAAAAATAATGCGGTGATGAAAAATACTATGAAGCCAACTCGTGATGTCCAACCATTTTTGAAAATCACTGAGTCGCTCGGGATGGACTGGAAAAAAACAGTTATCTCATGTCCGATCGCGGGAGTTGCTGGCTGGGGTGGGGCGATGGGTCCAGCACAGTTTATTGCCTCGACTTGGCAGTCTATTGCTCATAAAATATCCGCGGTTACTGGTTCGTCCAATCCTTGGAATGCACGTGACGCTATCGTTGGTTCGGCAACTTATTTGTCTGATCTAGGTGCAGGGTCTAGCTATCTTTCTCAGATAAAAGCAGCGTGTAAATATTACGGATCAGGCGGGTCAAACTGTTCTTATGGTAAACAAGTTATGTCACGTGTAGCGAAAATCCAGGCAGATATAGATTATATAAAACAATACGGAACAGCCAAGAATTA
>CAYMOA010000066.1:0-2333 GCA_964391935.1 uncultured Candidatus Saccharibacteria bacterium
AAAATGTTCAAAAGTTCAAATTAGGGTGGTACCGCGAACACAACTCGCCCCTATCAAATTTAGTGTAAATATTTTAAAATGTTTTTACTAAATTCGACAGGGGTTTTTGTTTTAAAATCTCTGATTAAAAGAACAAAATTATTGTATGGGAGAAAATATATTTGAAAAAAATAAAAGGATTAATAGAGGCGGAAGAGAATTTTGGAGTGCAAGGGAATTGTACAAATTACTTGGTTACACTGAGTATGGGAAATTCTTACCCGCAGTTGAGCGTGCTAAGGAATCATGTAAACAGGTTGGACAGAGAATTGAAGAGCACTTCGCTGACCTGAGCGAACCCCAAAAATCCAAAAATCAGTACGGGGAAATATTAGGGCAAGTAATTTCTGATATTCACTTGTCTCGTTATGCGTGTTATTTGATTGCTCAAAATGGTGATCCAAGAAAAGTAGAAATTGCTAAAGCTCAAACCTATTTTGCAATAAAAACTAGACAGAGAGAAATTGAAGAAAAACTAATTGAAGATCAGAAAAGAATTGCAATCAGAGGGAAGGTGACAGAAGAAAACAAGAAATTAGCAAGCACAGCTAAGCGAGCTGGAGTAAATAATTTTGCAAACTTCCAAGACTTTGGTTATATGGGTTTGTATGGAGGACTCAGACAAAAAGAAATAAAAAAGAAAAAGGGTTTAAATGAAAAAGAAAATTTATTGGACAATATTGGAAGCGAAGAACTAATTGCAAATTTATTCAGAGCTTCTCAGGCAGATGCTATGATCAAGAGAGAAAATGTTGTCGGTGAACCAAAAGCAAATGAAACTCACAAATACGTTGGACAAAAAGTCCGGAACACTATTAAAACATTGGGTGGTACGATGCCAGAGGATTTACCAAAAGTAGAAGATATAAAAAAAGTTAGAAAAAAATTAAAGTCGAAAGAAAAAAATAAATTAATAGAAAAATAAATAAAAAAATATGAAAACAATAAGAACATTTATAAAAGACTTGGGTGGAAAGAAAAGCGAAGAAGTTTTGGTGAAGGGTTGGGTGAATGTACGCCGTGACCAAGGGAAAATGATATTCCTCGACTTCCGTGACATGACGGGAATAGTTCAAGGAGTTATTTTACCAGGATCAGAGGCAATGGAAACAGGAAAACTTCTGCGACAAGAATTCGTAGTGGCAGTTATAGGAAAGGTAAATGAAAGACCAGAGAAAAATAAAAAAGCAGGAGTTTTAAATGGAGACATCGAACTAGAAATATTGAAAATAGAAATCTTGGCCGAAGCTGCACCACTTCCATTTGATATGTCACTCGACGGGTTCAACCTAGATCTACCAACAGAACTTGATAACAGAGCACTCACTTTGCGTCACCCTGTAAACCAGGCAATTTTTAAAATTTGCGAAACTATCATCGACTCTTTCCGTGAGTACATGAAGCAAAATATGTTTTTCGAATTCCAAGCTCCATCGATCACACCAGCAACTGCAGAAGGTGGGAGTGAAGTTTTCCAAGTTAACTATTTTGACAAAAAAGCCTACCTGACTCAGTCTCCGCAACTTTACAAACAAATTGTGATGACTGCGTTTGAGCGAGTTTTTTCTGTAAACAAAGTTTTCCGAGCTGAGCCAAGTGCAACAACTCGACACATCACTGAGATAGTTTCTCTCGATGCCGAGATGGCTTTTATCGAAAGTTGGGAAGATGTAAAAGATATGGCAGAGGGCACAATACGACATATTTTAGAAACTATTAAAAGTAAAAATGCCAAAGAGCTGGAATTGTTAAAAGTTGAGCTTCCTGTGATGATAGAAAAAACTCCGACCATGTCATTGCGAGAAGCACATCAAAAAATATTTGAAGTAAATGGTCGTGATAATAGAGGTGACAAAGATTTGTCGACTCAAGATGAGCAAGAGATTTCTGAGATTGTAAAAAAAGAAACTGGAAGTGACTTTGTCTTTGTTTATGGTTACCCAACCAAACAAAAACCATTCTATGTTTTCCCATCAGAAAGTGAGCCAGAATACAACGAGGGTGTGGACTTGGTGTGTCGTGGTCGTGAGTTGTTGAGTGGAGGAAGACGTATAAATAAATATGACCAATTGATGAGTCATGTAGAGAAATGGGGAATGGACCAGAGCAAAATCTCGATGTTCTTACAAGCGTTTAAATACGGTGTGCCACCAGAAGGCGGGTTTGCGTTCGGTGCTGAAAGAATCACAATGCAATTCCTAAATCTTCCAAATATCCGCCAAGCAACTATGTTCCCTCGTGATATGAATCGTATCGACGAGCGTCTCGAAGGCGCAGAGGGAGGATTCTAAAAA
>CAYMOA010000067.1:0-2299 GCA_964391935.1 uncultured Candidatus Saccharibacteria bacterium
TTAAAAATTATTTCAGAAAAACAAAAAAGACTTTATTAAAAAGTCTTTTTTGTTTACAATTTTTCAGCAATTAATGTTTGTCTCCTAATGAAATTTTCCCCGTCATTAATTTCTGATTTTGAATTAAAAATTATTTTAGCATCACTGTAATACTGAATGATTTTCCATTTACTGTCGAATAAAGAAACGACAAAATTTTCATCAACTCTGTTTTCTGGTATTCTGTTAGCTATATACAAGCAATACCTAAGTATTAGTTTGCCACCAGATTTCGTCATTTCCTGTAATTTATATACGCATTTTATTTGTTCTTCTTGACTTTGAAATTCTTCAATAAGTCCTGAAGATAGAACTATGTCATAATGTTGGAAGAGTTCGAAGTTTAAAATATCCACATTTATAATCTTTATTTTATTGTTTGCTTTTCGTATTTGTTCGCAACCAGAATGTTCTATCTCTATTGCGGTTATGTGCTTAAAACTCTTATTAGCGAGATAAACAGCATAACGGCCATTACCTGAACCAACATCTACAATCTCTATCTCAGTGTCATAGGGTATTTGTTCCAAAATATCTGCGCTTGGTGGGCCAAATGTATTTTTATCATTTTTCCAAATGTCTGTATATTTTTTCTGCATCCGGAATATAATAGCATATTTCTTGTAATTACATCTTATAATTTAACAAGTAATTTTTTTGTTGTCAAGCAGAAGAATTTGAAAAATATGGTAGAATATAGAAATAAATTTATGCAAAAAACATTGATGGCTATTATCAAAGAAGAAAGTTTGAGAGTAAGAATATTGTGGGTACTTGGCCTATTGGCATTAACTCGTGTGATCGCAGCTATACCGCTTCCTGGTGTAGACACAAATAAATTAGCAGACTTTTTGTCTAACAATCAACTTTTTGAGTATTTGGCTCTTTTCTCTGGTTCTGGTTTCTCTACTTTTTCTGTAACTCTACTTGGTCTCGGTCCCTACATCACTGCAAGTATTTTGGTACAAGTTGGTTCTATGGTTTTTCCATCAATTAAAAAACTAATGCACGAAGAAGGGGAAATTGGTAGAAAGAAAATCACACAGTATACACGTCTAGTAACTGTACCATTTGCATTTATGCAAGGTTTTGCTTTGATGAAGATTTTACAATCACAAGCGATACTCACAACTAACACACCGTACGACATTTTCTTAAACTTGTTAGTTATGACAGCAGCAACTATGGTTCTTCTTTTCATCGGAGAAAAGATCACCGAGTTTGGTGTGGGGAACGGTACATCTCTCATAATTTTCTCAGGTATCGCTGCATCTATGCCCGGACAAATTTCTCAACTTTATGCAACTTTTGACGCGGCCAATGTACCACTTTATGTTGTGTTACTAGCACTTAGTATTTTAGTTATTGGTTTGGTTGTATTCATAAATGAGGCGGAGCGACGTGTGGCGATAACTTATGCACGTGCCTATGGCAGTCAACAAAATCTCGACACCCACTTGCCACTTAAAATAAACCAAGCAGGTATGATCCCAATAATTTTCGCACTAGCACTTTTCACAATGCCACAGTTCATCGCGCAGTATTTGGCAACATCGAGTGTAAGTTATTTACAAATTGTGGGAACTTATGTAAATGCATTTTTTGCTAACCAACTATTATACATGGTTGTTTACTTCTTCTTAGTTTTCTTCTTTACTTTTTTCTACACATCAGTTGTAGTAGAACCAGAAGAAATTTCTAAAAACCTGCACAAGAGAGGGGCATTTGTACCAGGAATACGTCCAGGTGAACAGACAACAGAATATTTGGGAAATATTATTACAAAAATAACTTTCGTCGGTGCTGCATTTCTCGGGGCTGTTGCAGTTTTACCGATTGGTATGCAAGCGATCACTGGTATCCAGGCACTTGCTGTTGGTGGTACATCAGTTTTGATTGCTGTTTCTACAGCGCTTGAGACTTATAAAAAAGTAGAAGCTCAAGCAACTTTGACGGAGTACTAGTTACAAAATTCAAATCAAAAATAAAAATAATCTTTCGTTAAAAAGATTATTTTTATTTTTTTACATTTTCTGCTACAATAAATTGTAAGAAACAAATTAAAATATGGAAAAACAAGATAAAGCAAAAATAGTGATTCTGGTTGGTAGAAGTGGAAGTGGTAAGGGGACACAAGGTCAATATATAAAAAGTTTTTTTGAAGAAAAATTTCCCGACAGACATATGCACTATTTGTCTACAGGTGAAGAGATGAGAAGAATTTCTAAACAAAGTTCTTATACTGCCAAACTTTCCCGTG
>CAYMOA010000068.1:0-2271 GCA_964391935.1 uncultured Candidatus Saccharibacteria bacterium
AATTGAAACATACTCAATCTTAAGATTGTTTATCATAACTTTAATTCTAAATAATTATTAGTAATAATTTAGAACGCAAAAAGCCACTAAAGTAATGAATCCGAAGATTAATTGCTTTAGTGGCTTTTCGACCCAAAGGACACCATGCAAGAAATCGACGAACTCAAACGAGTGGCGCTATTGCGTTCACATGCTTGTTTTTTCATACGATTTTTTGCTTGTTGGATAATAAACTTTTAGATTGGTTGCTTATGTCAATCAATTTATTATCCTGATTGGATTATAGAACGACTAAAAAATGAAAAGCAAGTTGAGAAATATAAAAAATACTCTAAAAAGATATCATAATGATATATATGATTTATGAAAAAAGCTTACTTTTAAAATCTTTTTGTAAAAAATGCTTTTTATTTCAAGGTGTGGATAACTATTTTAAAACAGTTGTTACAAATGACTTAATAACTCGCATACCAGCAATAACTTGATCGATAGAATTTAATTGATTATTGAAATCTTGCTCAAATGATATTGGTGTAACTTCTATACGAAAACAAACAGATTTACCAGTTACAACTAATTCCATTCCATTAAGCAAATGATTATATTGCGTAATCAAATTATCATATTCTGAGGCACGACCACTCAATTCTAAATCAAGATATCCTTTTTCCATTTTATGTATAAGACGAGTATTTTTTGGTAACCATTTAGGATTAAAATATACAAAAGAAGAAGACGTTGGTCTTACTTTTGGTATTGGCATGTTTAGTTCAGGTAGGCGTTCCGTTATGTATAAATGATATTTTTTCCAAAAGTTAGTAACTATTTCATCTTTTACTGCTTGGTAGCCACGACGCTCTTGATCTATCGCGAGTCGAAGTAACTCTTGTTTGTACCACGAACGAGAATCATTTTTTTGAGCAAACCAATCTCGCATTTTTTCATAAGAAAGAGTGTGCTCAAATTCACTCTTATTTTGTATGTAGCTTTTGGGGGCAACTAGAATAACTGCAGTTGTAATATCAGGACCAGAAAGGAGATCAGCTCGTTTCATATATCTTTCGTATTGTGCATCTTGAAAATCAGCATCAACTTTGTTTTCTATTAACAGAAAAAGTTTCTTGTTATCAGAGATAAATTCTACTTGAATATCTGTCTCACCAAGTCCAGCTGTTGTTACGCTTCTATATGCTTTTGCAAATGAAAAGTTTGGATATTTAATTTCTTCTAAAAAGAGTTTTTCAAATCCAGTTTTAGCATACAATTCTTCAAGAATGAGTAAATCAATATCTCTTTCTCTTACTGCCTCGATAATTTGTGATTGATCATCCATGTTACTAAATTTTATTAATATCAAGAATGAGCGACTTGGTTAAATCATCCTTTTTCTGAAAAGTAGGAGTGCCTAAGAAGCAATTGTCTTTAAGAGACACTGCTACACCTCCTGAATATCCGCTTATCATTGTTGCTGTAGAAATGAAATAGTCATCTAAATATCCAACTATTTTTCCAGTATTGTAAGAAATATCATTTTTTGGCTTTCCTTGTGGATAACCTATAATGACAATGTCATCTGTCGAATCTACCGTTTTATTTTTACAGTCTCTCTTTTTACTTGAATTTTGTATTACTTCTTTTATATATTCAGTAGGTCTTAGTATTTTTAATCTTGCCAAATCTTTTCCAATAGAAGAAACGCTTCTTTCTGTTTTTTCTACTTTATATACCTCTCCATTTCCAGGGAAATATATATCGCAATAGTCTGACAGATGACCATTAATATAAAATACGTGCTTATTGGTTAGAACAAATATGTTTTTTGATAAATCCATCGTTAGTAATCCTGAACCGTCTGAATATGATTTTTTATTTCCTTGAGCATCTAGTGTTATACAAGTTACTCTTACAGTATTTGGTCTCCATTCTTTAACAATATCTTCTAATTTGTAATTTTCTTTTACAGGTTCAATAGCAGGGATAGTTTCTTTCTTAACTTCTGTTTCTTGTTTTATAACAGGTGGTTCTTGAGTTATTTTTTTAGGTTTAATAACAGGAACCGTTTTCTTTTCCTCCTTAATTTCTTTTTGAGTCTTATTGCTTGGTGTGATAACTACTTCAGGTTGTGCTGTGGGAACTGAAACTTGTTGTTCAACCTTAACTTCTTTTTTAAACCATGAAAATGGATTCCACCAAGAAGCAAATGTAGTTTTTGGAAACGCAAAAATTACCAATATAAAAATTGGTAGCAGAAATATAAACAAAGTATTTATT
>CAYMOA010000069.1:0-2095 GCA_964391935.1 uncultured Candidatus Saccharibacteria bacterium
CTGCGAAAAAGAAGAAATAATTTTTTCTTTTTCTATTCGACTTAGTCTTTTTATCTCACCCTCGCGTTTTCGCATCTCAGAAAAATTTTTTAGTTCCTCAGAATAGACAAGTGTGACTGGGCGGCGGGCACGAGTGTACTTGGCAGCTGACTTTAAATTATTATGAGCATGTAATCGTTTGTTAATGTCAGACGTCGATCCACAATAGAGTGTATTGTCAGAACATAGGAGGAGATAGACAAAAAATTTCTTTTCAACTTTACGCATTGGTGTTTTAGTATATACTGAAACAATGAATATTATTTCACAACAACAAAGTTATGATTCGTATGCAAACTATATCAAACCCGACTGGGCACCACCATCTTGGCTTTTCGGACCAGTGTGGACTATTCTATATGTTTTGATTTTTCTCTCTTTTGCTTTTGTCATTTTAAAATATCTGAGAAAAAGAATACCATTTTCTGTAGTTCTTCCATTTTTACTAAACTTATTTTTTAATTTAATTTTTACACCCATCCAATTTGGTTTACAAAATAATGTACTCGCCGCTGTTGATATTGTTTTAGTGTGGGTAACTTTGTTGTGGGCGATGAGAGTTGTGTATAAAAAATATCCAGTAGTAACCTATATGCAAATACCATATTTTTTGTGGGTAAGTTTCGCGATGGTTTTACAATTCACTGTTACTTATTTAAATTTTTAACTTTACCTAAAAAGTAATCTTTTGTTTTCCTGCCGTCTCATCTTTCATGATGAATCAATATAATAATAAATCGTTTGTTCGCAAAATGGTCGAATTTTTTTCCCTTGTTTATATTATTTACATGGTTGTCAAAACTAAAGATAGTTGGCACCATGATGAAAAATCCAAAGACAAAGAAAAAAGTTACTGGGATTATTTTACTAATACTTCGGATGATGAGGAAGTAGAATATGTAGACATAGATGCTGTGGAAATCTTGCGGCAGAGATATGCCCGCGGAGAAATAAATAATGAAGAGTATAGGTCGAGAATGGAGATTTTGAATAGAGACTAAAAAAAAAATATATGTATTTTTATCATCCGTTTTTAGGGTTCTCAGGTTTCCTGTCTTTACTCTTATTAATTTTGATTATTTATCTACTGTGGAAAATGTTTAGCAAACAAATGAAAAGAGAGAATTTTTGGACAAAGAGTAACTCAGAAGAAATACTAAAAGAGCGTTTTGTACGTGGGGAAATAGATGAAAAAGAACTAGAATACAAGTTGCGAACACTGAGAAGGCTAGAGGAAAGGGAGAAATAATCACTTTCAAAAAAGCTATTAAAATGTTATTATTATTGGCATGGAGAGAGATAACTCTGGGCATTTACACCCTATAAGTCTGATAATTAATAAGGTAGCAAAAATTTTTCAAAATATCGGTTTTGTTGTGGCTGATGGACCAGAACTAGAAACAGATTGGTACAATTTTGATGCTTTGAATATGCCAGCAAATCACCCTGCCCGCGAGATGCAAGATACATTTTGGATTGATAAAAAAGATGTGACTGGTAAAAATTTGACTATGAGAACTCAAACATCTTCTGTACAAATAAGAAGTATGGAAAAATGGGTTAAAGAAAATAAGGAAAAATTTGAGAAAAATGAAATGGTAAAACCACTTGCAATTATTTGTCCAGGAAGGGTTTACAGAAACGAAGCAACTGATGCCACTCACGAAGCAAACTTTATCCAACTCGAGTGTCTATATGTTGCAGAAAATGCAAGTGTGGGAAATCTAAAATATGTTATTGAAACTTTTTTGTCAGAGCTTTTTGAAAGAAAGATCTCAACTCGTTTTCGCTCTTCTTTTTTTCCATTTGTAGAACCAGCACTCGAGGTCGATATGACTTGTTTTAGATGTGGAGGAACAGGCTGCAGTACTTGTAAAAAATCAGGTTGGATAGAACTCGGTGGGTCAGGTATGGTTCACCCAAAAGTTTTAAATAATTGTGGGATTGATAGTGAAAAGTTTAAAGGTTTTGCATTCGGATTTGGGATTGATAGAGTGGCGATGATGTTGTGGGGGATAGAAGATATTCGCTATTTTTATAATGGAGATATGCGAAT
>CAYMOA010000070.1:0-2070 GCA_964391935.1 uncultured Candidatus Saccharibacteria bacterium
TATAGAAACGAGCCACTAGCTAAGTGTTTTATAACGATGTCTTGTTATCTCGTCCTTAACAATACAAATATATAGCGAAGTTTTCAAATTGCCAAATATTTATCAGAATTAAAAGTTATATACCTTGTTTTACGAAAGTTGTATAAAGATGGAAATTTTTTTTTAATATATACAGAATGAAGAAATGTAACAAATGTCTTATTGAAAAGGATATATCTCTATTTTCAAGAAATATAAAAAATAATGATGGACTATCAAATCAATGCAAGGAATGTAAGAAAAAGGCCAGTAAAATTTACCGAGATAACAACAAAGAAAAAATAAGAGAAAGGAATAAAAAATTTAATGAAAACAATAAAGAATACTTTAGAGAATATGCTATCAAAAATAAAGATTCACTGAAAGAATATAGAGAAGAGTATATACAGAAAAATAAAGAAGTGATCTTAGATAAGAGAAGGAGATACTCTAAACTCAATAGAGTTAAAAATAAAGAATATCTTAGAAAGTATAGGTCTAAAAATAAAGAAAAATTTAATAAATATTACGAAAAAAGCAAGGAATCAAAAAAAATCTATTACAAGATATATTACAAGAAAAATAAAGAAATTATCAAAAAGAAAAGAAATGAATATTTTAAGAAACGAAAAAGTGTGGATAATCTTTTCAAACTATCATGTAACATCAGAACTATGATATCACTTGCTGTAAATAGAAAATATACCAAATACTCAAAGACGATAGAAATTCTCGGATGTTCATTTGAAGAATTAAAAATTCACCTTGAAAAAAATTTCCAAGATTGGATGAGTTGGGACAGTTACGGACTATATAATGGTGAATTAAATTACGGTTGGGATATAGACCACATCATACCACTCAAAACTGCAATAACTGAAGATGCAATTATACAATTAAACCATTTCTCTAATCTCCAACCATTGTGTAGTAGAGTTAATAGGGATATAAAAAAAGGGACTATATAGTCCCTTTTTTTATCTGTTATATTGATTAATTAATTCAAGACATTTGATAAAATACCCCATTTCATCAGGCTTGAGTGTATAAGTAAATGAATCATAACTTCTACCATTTGTAAATCGTATATGAGTTACTTTTTTAGTATTTAATTTATCGAATTCTTTAGAGTACAAATCAAACCAACTATTACCTTTACAGTTGAATTCATTCCAACTAGTCATTGAATATTTTGTCCCATCCTCAAACAAAAATATTAGTTGATCCTTTTCGTTACAAGTACCTATTCCCGCTGAAATTACTCTAATACCAGAATATTTTACTTTACCGTTTTTAATTTGCAAACCGACACTCAATAAAAAACCATCTTTACCATTTTCACTACAAAGCAATGATTCGTGAAACATGACATACTCTTTATCAGTCATTGCATCTTTTTCATAATTAATACTATCAGGTTTACTTACCTGTGCAGTGATAGTTGTTACGAACAACATCAGTATCAAAAAAATTATTTTTCTCATTGTTTTAATTTTGTATTTATTTTGTATTTATTTTATTACCAACTTGATATATTATTTGCACAATATGTATCACCCTCATAGACCCTAGCCCATTCACTACTTGTTACGTAGAAAGTTTTGACAGACCCCGAACAAGCATTTGACACAGTTATAGTATATTGGAATCCAGGTTGAGTTATTATATCTGAACCCAGAACCTCCCCACAATTACATGGTATATTTTCCTCTTTCTTACACGAAAGAAGACTCAGAGCCATAAATATAAGTAATGTATTTTTCATTTTTACCAGCTTTGTATATTATTGAAACATATATCTTCTCCGATATTCCCATTAAACCACACGCTATATGAAACAGAAAATGTCTGGTTATTCCCAGAGCAGTTATTACTCACGGTCAAGTAGTAAGTTGAAGAAATTATTGGATCATCAACAATCATTCCACAGTTACAATTTATTGGAGTTGTTGATGGATTTCCATACTTGGGATCAATGGGTTCCTCTTTTGAGCATGATGATAATCCAAGAAGAATAAAAAGACTAATTAGGGTTCTGATCATTATTTATTG
>CAYMOA010000071.1:0-2066 GCA_964391935.1 uncultured Candidatus Saccharibacteria bacterium
AATGTAATGGCGGAAACTGTGATAATAACAGTAACTGTAGTGGTGGAAATTGTGGCGGAAACAACTGGAGATAGTTACATTTTTGAGTAAGAAATTGTAATTTAAAAATAAACAAAACTCTTCGCAAGAAGAGTTTTGTTTTGTAAAAGTTTATTGACTTGTTAGCAAACCTGGGACAATATTAGGAGAGCGATTTTGATGGATAGTTAAATTTTATTGCTTAGATTTTCAATTACTTCTGCACCTAAAGTTTCAGTAAAATTTTTAGTGGGTAAATAAAGTTTAGAAATTTGTTTTCCACCACCAACTATAATTTTATCTTTTTGCATTATTTTACTGTCAACTAGAATTTTATAACTACTTGGTAATCCGAAAGGAGTAATACTTCCATATTCCATTTCTGTTTCTTTCAATACTTGTTCAAGTGGTGCAAGTGAAACCCTTTTTGCATCAAAATGCTTTTTAACAATTCCATTTAAATCTGCTCGATAGCCAACTGGAACAATTATTGCAACAAAAAAACTTTCTTCTTTTTTGAAAACTTCTACAATTACACAATTAGCTCCGTCTTCAGGAGAAATGTTGTAATGATCACAAAGTTCTTTCCCACCCATAAAGGTTTTATCAATTTCTGTAACCATTGGTTTTAGTTCTATATTTAGTTTTTCTGATAATTGTAATATACAGTCTGGAACTAAATTAAGATTTTCAGAAATAGGTTTAAAGTTTAATAACATAATAAAATTATATCACATAGATTTTAGGTGCGAATTCGTATTTTTCGTAAAAGAAAAAACCCTTAATAAATAAGGACCTTTTCGTTAGCGGAGCGGGAGGGATTTGCCCCTCTGGGTCCTCAGTCATAAAAATGCTAATCGCATTTTTATGTACTGTTCGAATCCTATCCAACAAACCGTAAATAATTTTAAAACCCAGAAAATCTGGGCTTAAAATTATTTAGCGGACTACTTGGGACAATGTTCGGATTGCAGTTCTAGAAGAAAATTAGTAAAGACCCTATAGTGATTTAGAAAACTCTAACAAGTTTGTTCCCACCAAAACGGCGTCAGCTCCAACTTTTATATCAGAAACATTTTTAATATTACTTGCTTGGCACAACCATCCTTTGAATATTTCTCTTGCTTGTTCAAATGTTTCAGTTTTGTCTTTTCCATCAGATAAGTCTCTGCTATTCCAAACTACTTTTAGATTTTTAGGAATAGATCTTAATTCTTCCAAGCTTAATGGCTCAAATAAACATTTTTCTTTATGATTGTTTGTAAGTCGTCCAACAACCAAAACATAGTCAGTACCAGCTTCAATTGCCTTTTCAATTTCTTTATCATTTTCGTGTATTCCTTTTGCAAGTATTGGTTTGTCTGTCAATGATTTTGCTTTTTTAATTAAATCAAATGAACCACCCCAACGTGGGTCTGTGTGAATTGAAATAATATCTCCCACTGCATTTGCAAGTTCAAAAAGCTCATCCCAACTTTTATCAGACTGAAAACCAAAAGGAGATTGTGTTTTTACTTCTGCAATTATTAAAGTTTTTTTCATAATTTAATTATATCAGATTTTAGTTGCGAATTCGTATTTTTCGTAAAAGAAAAAACCCTTAATAAATAAGGACCTTTTCGTTAGCGGAGCGGGAGGGATTTGCCCCTCTGGGTCCTCAGTCATAAAAATGCTAATCGCATTTTTATGTACTGTTCGAATCCTATCCAACAAACCGTAAATAATTTTAAAACCCAGAAAATCTGGGCTTAAAATTATTTAGCGGAGCGGGAGGGATTCGAACCCTCGGACAGTTTTAACACCGTCGACAGTTTAGTAAACTGTTCATTTAAACCACTCATGCACCGCTCCTAATTATTTCTTCTTGAAAACATCTGATCTTTAGTTTAACCACTTATATCAGGCTGGTGGTTTACCTCTTATTTTGTTCACTTCGTTCACAAAATTTTCTCACTACGTTCGAAACCAGAAGAAAAGCTGGACGGCTTTTCTTCCACTCATGCACCGCTCCTTTGTCAAAGCATTTTACCATATTTATAGGGTAAAAA
>CAYMOA010000072.1:0-1943 GCA_964391935.1 uncultured Candidatus Saccharibacteria bacterium
ATGAAAAACGGAAAAGTATTTTTAGGTGACCCGCACCGAGCCAAACAAAAATGGCTGAAGAAAAAACAGCAAGAGAAGTTTTTAAATGATGCTAAAAATGGAAAGTTAAAAACTACCAACGCTGCTGTTTTTTGGGACAATGAGTATTCTGGTGAGACAGAGAATTTTTCTCTTTCTGTTGAGCCAAGTGAAGATTTACAAAAATTCGTACGTTGGCTAGAGAGGGAGTTTAAAGGTCAGCAGCCAATTAATAGAAATACCAAGTTTATTGACGCTGGTTGTGGCAATGGGCGCAACTCTTTTTTCTTAGCAGAAAACTTTGGTGCCAAGGGGATAGCTTATGATATTTCACCGGAAGCAATCAAGCAAGCAAATAAAAAACTTTTAGACATAAATACCCCCTCTAGTTCCCCATTATCAAGTGGGAGAACAGGGCATTTAGATATAGCCTTTTCTGTACAAAATCTAAACGAAGGTATCCCAGAAGAAGACGGGGTAGTCGACTTGGTGGTTGATGCTGTAGCTTCACATGTCTTGCGTCACAATGAGCGAATATTTTTTAAAAACGAAGTTGTGCGTGTTTTGACTCCCAACTCCTATTATTTTTTAAAATCACTTTTGCTAGACGACGACTCGCACGCCAAACAAATGATCCGAGATTTTGGAAAAGATGCAGGTGAAGTAAACTCGTACATCCACCCGTCTATGGGTATTTTCGAACATGTGCCAAGCGAGGAAGAATTAATCAAATTTTACGAGGATGATTTTTATATTGATAAAATAGAAAGAAGTTTTGCTCATCGAGTTAACGGTCGCGCTAATAAAAGAAGATATATTGTGATGTATTTAAGAAAAAAGTAGTTCCTCTTGGTCAAGTTCAAAAATAATTGCTTGCATCACGCGTGCAGCAGATACTGGAGTAATATTTATTTTCATTTCGTTTTTTATAATTTGATTATTTGATATTCTAGAAATAATTCTTTCTTTATTAATTTTTTTGTCTGCCACTAAACTACTCCAAAAAGAATTTCTTGACTCAACCGAGGGGATATTGTTGGGAGATGAGCTGACAGTGGTTGTAGTTTTAAAAGAAGATGGGAGAATTCCTAGAAAATTCCCAGGATGTTTATAGATGACTACTATTTCCATGGTGCCATCAGTATTTGTATTTGTATAAATATTATCAATATTGGGATTTAGAATTTTATAATTATTTTGCAAAACTTTTAAATCGTCCTCATTATTAACTTGTTCTGGATTAACAATAGGTATACCAGAAGAATTTTTTTCTAAACTATCAACATTGACATTCACCGGTCCACCAGGAATGCTGGTTGTAGAAGTAGTTGATGAAGTTGTGGTAGCCAAAGCATGACAAAAAATAAACCCACAAGAAAACATTGAAGTAAGGAAAAAAAGTTTTAAAAATTTATTCATTTGTATCGTACGACGTCTATGGGGTAAAAAGATTACGGTAGGTAGAGTAAAAAAATACCACAGTAAAGTGTGTGGGATATGAAGTTTATCTAAACCGAGTTCGTAACAACAAAGCGACGAAAGTCAAAATTAAAATTAATCAAAATTAACGAAAACATCATGCAAAAAAATACAAACATTGTGCGTAACTTAGGTCTTGGTGCTCTTGTTGCTACTACTGCTCTTGTGAGTGGGGCAAGTGCTCAGACAGTGAATTTTAACGTAGACGACTTTAGAAATCGTGATAACGATACCAGAAATGATTTCCGTTCATTTAGAAACAATGATAACAGAAATGATATAGACCACAGAAATTCTAATGGCCGAACTGACAGAGAAGAGGCAATGTTCAGAGCTTGGTTTAAAAGAATGATGATGGAAAGAGCACAAAACAATAACTCTAACTGTTCAAAATGTAATGGCGGAAACTGTGATAATAACAGTAACTGTAGTGGTGGAAATTGTGG
>CAYMOA010000073.1:0-1935 GCA_964391935.1 uncultured Candidatus Saccharibacteria bacterium
TGTAAAATATTTTTGTCTAAATTTGTAAAATAAGGCGAAAAAGTGTCATTTAAGCCCATTTTCTGTTAATGAAATGTTAAAGTCGAAAAATAAGTGAACAAAAAACCCGTGATTTGCCTAAACTTTGTATTTTATGTCGTATCTTTGTGGCAACTTCCGAAAGGGGGGATTATAGGGGGGATAATATTGAGGTAGTGAATGAGCATACTTAAGGTAAAGAAAATTGGAAACGTTGTTGATGTGCGCTCGGTGTACAGACCGAAGTCGAAGTTAAACTTCTACAGGTTGGCCATACGCTGTTATGAAGATTGCTTCTCACTAGCAAGTGAGTATTTAACAGACAAGGAGCTAATGTTTGTGGTTGCCTGTGTTAACGTAATCTCTAATGGGAGTAGGAAGTTATACAGTAGCGGAAGTTTAAAGGTGTTCGATGAAGTAGCGGGCCTACCTAATTCCAGGACCGTAAGAAACTACCTAAGTAGAGAGAAGATAAAGAAATGGGTAGTAAAGACTAAAGATGGGCACGTACTGATACCTTATCTAGAAAAATTAATAGAATCAGATACAACAAATTTTAATATAACAATCGTTGATGAATCAGAGAAAAATAGACGTACTGAAGGAGAAGCTTGAAAAAATTGATTACGCTGCGGATGCCGTGGCGATGAACCAAGATTCAGCAATAAAGATAAAGCATGAATTTCAGCAAGAGTTTGAAAAAGATTTCGTAGCATTTACAGACCTTGAAGATTACTTCGGAGTAAAGATACTGCTGACACACGATTTCCCCCGCGAAGAATTTGAGTTGTACAAAAAGAAAAAGTGAAGTTAAACAAGAAGAATACCATCTACTTAATCTCTTTAAAAAAAGAGCTCCAAGAAGCCGCAGCGCATGTAGGAATAACACCAGAGGAAGGAGCAGAGATATTAGATGGGTTTTTCATTTCTCTTCGAAAGTTTTTATCCGACCCAAGATTACCACTTATCAAATTAGGAGATTTTGGTTACTTTCAAACAAAGTATACAACGATAAACGGAATTCTTTCCAAGTTAATAAAAACACATAAAGCGCAGCCGACAAAAAATAACTACGCTGTATTTCTTGAGAATTATTTAAAGTTATGGAGAATAAGGAAGAGAATATTTTTGGCGCGGCTTAAAAAATCAGATGGAACAAATTGGGATAAGATAGATCCAAAAACATATCTGCAGGATGAAGGCAGAAGAATATTAGGAGACAAGTACGAAGAATTTTTCAACGAGAAAGGAGAAGTAAGAAAAGATGGTAAGTAATGTAGAGGGAAAAGGACAAGGATATGATTGGAACTATTACAAACGAGAACAGTTCGCAGGTATAAAAGCTACACCAGAAAACAAACGAGAATACAGAAAGTCATTTATCAACAAGTATATAGATTCGTTTGAATTTAAAGTGCAGGAAGGTACAATGACGGAAGCTGAGTTACGAAAGGCCGCAGATGATTACGCGGCGGAACAACTTGCATTCCATCAGAAAATGGAGAGAGCCCACAACAAAGGAAAGATGTTCTTTATGTGGAGAGGTAAAAAAGAGAAAGTGTGGACGACGGAATACCTTTCAAGAATGCAACAATACATGAGGGATTTAGAAGCATCTCACATCGCCGCCGAAAAAGATAAAAAAGATTCAGAAGAAGAAGAATAAAAATAGAAAGACATGTTAACTAAAGGAGAATTAATAGAATTCCTAAAAGACGTACCAGACAATTACGAACTGTACTTCTTTCCAGAGAATTTAAAGGACTTTGTAGACGACGAAGGAAAGCCAATAGAAATACACTCACATCTCGTATACGTAGATCCTGGGTGCAAGAAAAACGATTGTTATCCTACGTTTGTAGCAAACATCCACACGATAGAGATCGTGCCTTATATAGAAGACGGAGAAGAAGAATA
>CAYMOA010000074.1:0-1852 GCA_964391935.1 uncultured Candidatus Saccharibacteria bacterium
GAGAAACTAGAAAACTCATTTTCTATTATGAAAAATTTTCCCAGTTTTCCAGACAGGATAAGCTGATTGATCAGTGTAGTTTTCCCACTTCCCAGAGCCCCATTTACAAAATATATTTTTTTCATACGTACCTTTTTATTGTATTTTAACATATTTTACGTGTTTATGACAGTTCAATAAAACACCTAAATGCAAATATTTCGCAAATACTTGACTTCTAAAATTGGTTAGAGTATAATTCCCAGATGCAAATAATTTGCATCTAATATATATGACACTACTCAAGAAATATACTTTATCCATATTATTATTTACACTTTCCATACAAAGTTCATATGCTCTGTCCGCTGCCCAAATTAAAAATAATCTCGACCTGCAGATTAAAAAGATTGTTGAAAAAACAATTTATGAACTAATCCCCAAAGATTCGTTGTTAAATTTAATCAGTTTTTCAAAAAGGATAAACTACTCCCCTGAAAAAGGTGGTTTGCAAGAAATTTACCTACCTGCACACTCTAACGGAGAAGAATCATATTTCGGTGCTACCAATATATCTGCAAAAGTTTTAAAATCAGAGGAATTTGAAGCAGACAGCATAGATTCGGGGAGTGGAGTATCAGTTACTGATAATTTTGACAATCAAAAATATTGCCTTACAGTTTATAGAGGAAATGTAGTTGCGAATCCTGGTTCTTGTTAAAGAATGAATGCTACCAACTTATATATTTATTCACCTTTTCACCTAACATCTTGATGAAATCCCTATACTCTTGACCTGTGAATATTTGCAAATTTAAATTTTGGGCAATCACAATCAGAACTTGTCTGGTTTTTTCCAGATCTGTCCCCTCTTCTACTTCTTTTTCCAACTCGTAGTAGAAAATCCCAGGAACTGCCTCAACCAGTGACCAGTGTCCTCCACCATACTCATAAACTTTCTTTTTTCTATGCATCCATTGTCCTTTTTGCGAACCAAAAAATTTTACAAATTCTTTTGCTTCTTCTAGAGAGATTTGTCCAAGTTGAAAAGACTTTTCACTTCTGGCAACATTGTTTTCTGATTTCATTTCTTTAATCATGATCTCAGTGTCACCATTGGTTTTTCTAATTCTAATATCAACTTTTCTTTGAGTTGGGTCTTCAGAATACCCTGGCATGTCACGTAACAAAATCATTTCTCTGTCTTGAGTTTCTAGCAATTTTCCATTTTCAGAAAAATAATTATTTAATTCTACAAACTTCTCTTCACTCAATTCTCCTCTTATTTCTACTTCTATCATAAAATCTTTTTCTTAATTATAGCACAACAAAAGGCGATGTGGGGACATCGCCTTTTGCCAAAACACTCGCGTGCTTGGACTTACCGCTTGAAAAGTCGACGTGCCTTCCAGCATGCCCAGATCACCCATAGCGGCCAGATGATTCCGACTCCGATAGCAAACACATGATGTCCAGCTTTCGCGCGCAGTCCAGGAGGTTTGTCCCAGTCTGCTACGAAGCCATATATCAGTGTTGCTATCACGAGGTATAGCATTACGACTAGATCTTGCATGGCAACCCCTTTCTCCTAGTCGTTATTCTAATTATACAATATATATTTAATATGTCAATGTTACAAATTCAAATAAAAAAATCTCGTGAGAGATTTTTTTTACTTTTTTCAATTAATCCTTAAACCCGTCTAGATTTATATCGTACAACATAGCTTCACTTGCAAGTTTGTAACTATGGATTTCTTTTTCATCAAACCAAACTTTGATCTCGTTAAAATAAGCTTCTGCACCGTCAGCAGGGTCAGTACAGTGAATAAGATTTCTCATACCACGAGAACCGTCTACGTCACACATGAAAA
>CAYMOA010000075.1:0-1846 GCA_964391935.1 uncultured Candidatus Saccharibacteria bacterium
GTTAAGAAAGAAATGGAAACTAAAAAGAACTCATAGGGACTCGCACTTCGTACATCCCCTCAACATAGGGTCCAACTTGGTATTGGCCAAAAGAGATGACAATATTGTCTCCTTCTACCCAAGCTCTAGAATAATTATCTCTAGTTGGATCTGTACCTTCTTTTACCCAAGAAGTGTCTTTTATGTCAAATTCTTTTAACTTTTCTTTTTTCTGTTTTAAAATTTCCTCAAAACAAATTTTAGAAACTTTTTCCAACGATGAGTCAGGGAGAATTTTTTCTACTGGGATTACTTCCAATTTGTCGTTATAGGTTATAGGAAAAATATCGGTCGCTCCGTGAGCTCCGCCAGTATAGGTATATATTTGATAGACATAAGAAATAGTATTTGTACTATTCACCATTTTGTATTGTGCATCAAAGGTATAACGTATCTCGCTGTCTACGATGCCGAGAGCTTCGCGTGCCGACTTCTCATCAGTAAAATCTTTTAATTGATTTTCTTTGGTAAAATTATTCCATTCCTGAAAAATCTGATCTCGGACCTTTTGATTATCTTTTGGGTAATCTATTTTCGTTTCGTACCAGCCGGTATTTTCTACAAAAGTCTCAGAAGTATTTTTTAAATAAAGTGAAAAGAGGGAGTCTCTAATTTCTGTGGTAGGAACCTGTTTGTTAAAAGTATAATAAGAGAAACCGATTCCTAAAAAAACAAATGTAAGTAAGAATACTACGATAAGCAATTTTTTTTTCATAAAGAGAGTATAACATGTTAGACTATAGGAAATATTTTATGTTGAAATTTCTAAAAAGATTCTTCGAACCGGCAATAAGAAACAAAAAAGCGACTTTTAAAATGTTACTAGAAAGCTCGGTTACTACAATTTGGTATGACGTGTTACCACTTTTACTAATTCCAATGTTGGTAAGTTTGGTTGATAAAAAAAATATTTTAGAAATATATAAATTCTCATTAACAGTAATTTCTGTTTATATGATCCTTTGGTTTATTGGGTATAAGATCCGGCACTGGGATTCTGAGGCAAAATATTGCTTTGAAGCCGAAATAGAAAAACTTTATCGTTCAAAAATAATTAATAAAGATGGCTTAACAATGGACAAAATAGGTACAGGAAAAGTTCAATCTATAGTACAAAAAGGAATTTTTAGGTGGTCTGATGGAATTTGGCAAATGATTTACCAAATACCTAGAGTGATTTTTGGAGTCGGTTCCGGATTTTATATAACTTTTACTTTTGGTTATCAGTATGTATTATTGTTTATTGTTTTCATATTTATTTCTAGTACTTTATATTATTACTTCCGAAAAAAAGAATTGGTTTTCCAAGAAAAAATAAATGATCTTGATAGTCAAATGTCTTCTCAATCGGTAAGGATGATAATGTCTAGACAAGAAATAGTTTTGTCGGATACTGCAGAAAAAGAAGTTAAAGGTTTACTAGAAATAAACAGTAAACAAAAAAACTACCAAAAAATAGGGAAGAAATGGGATTTTATGGCAGATATGGTTATTAGCTCAACAATAATAACTCTTCCACTTGCAGGGGTTCTTCTTTCTGTTTTTAATAATAATATTTTTAGTTTAAGTGGAATTTTGATTATTCCATTTATTTATTTTGCCTCTCGTTTTGCAGGGTTAGTTTGGAATTTGGTTTGGGCAGTTAAACAATTTTTAGATGTTTACCCTCAAGTAAAAGATTTCTGGAAATTTATTGATGATACTCCACAGATAAAAAATTATGATACTGGAAAAAAGTTTGTGCATAATGGTGGAGAGATTATTTTAGAAAATGTTGATTTTAAATATGATGATCAGCATGTTTTAG
>CAYMOA010000076.1:0-1717 GCA_964391935.1 uncultured Candidatus Saccharibacteria bacterium
GTAGCACAGGGGTTTGTGGAACCCCTAGTTCGGGATCGATACCCGATAGTCACCCTAACGTACAGGTTCTTGTTGTAATCGTGATTTATTTATTTCGTCAGAATAGTTTGCTTGGCGAACCCAAGTGATTTATAGGGTTTTTAGTAACTTGACAATTTCTGTCATTTTGCTATCCTATAGATACAAATGGCTTCGGCCTCCGAGAAAAGCACCTGAAAAGGTGCTTTTCGTGTTGGCTAAATATTTGTAGGGAATAATCCTTTTACTTTCTCAACTATAATCTTAAAATCCTCTGGTGTCGCGTATCCAACTTTTCTTAATAATCTTTTAGAAGAAATAAGTTTGATTTGCGAAAGTATGGCCACGCTGTCGGTATCGCCTTCTAAATTATTGGATAATTTATGATAGTAAAGCGGATTGGCTTTACTTTTACTTGTGAGCGGGATTATCCAACATAAATGTTGATTGAACTTTTTGATAATAATTACAGGTCTTTCAAAGTTTATATTTTTACCATCTTGTTCATGTCCAAGATTAAGCCCTAAACTTGTCCACCAGATTTCACGCTCATGAAAGAAAAATTCTCTGTCCAAAACTTTATCCGTGTATTCCAATTCTTTTTTCAATCCGTTCCAAGTGTCAAAGTCCTTTTGATTTTGCATAAAAAGTTTTTTAGCACAAGTTTAGTAATATCAAAATTTTTGTAGTGCTAACAAATATACCAAATTCACTTACAAACTTGTCCCAGTTTAGGGTTCTGAATTCTGATATATTCTGAACCAAATAATTGTGCACAAGGTGAGTTTTTGTTTTCTGTGTTAGAATAAAAATATGAAAAAGAGTTTACAAATTGCTTTTTATTTATTAGGAATTTGTTTGGCAGTTTGGGTGGGGTATACATTGTCGGGGAATTTGGAAAATAATAAAAAAGAAGAAGTAGTTGCGTGTACTCAGGATACTAAGGAATGTGCAGATGGAACCTTTGTGAGTAGAGTTGGGAAAGATTGTGAGTTTGAGATTTGCCAAAGTGGTGATAAGCCAACTGCGACAAGTTCAGAAGCGGCGAGTCCTTTAAAAACTTTTTATGATGCGGAGAAAAAAGTTGGTTTCGAATATTTAGATAATTTTTATATAGAAAATATTTTAAATAAATATGTTTTACCGGTACAGTGGCCTCCAGAAATAACAGTGAGTACGTCAACTTATTCTTGTAAAAAAGGTGGGAGTTCTGTTTTACTTACTGGAAAAACCGAGACTAAATATATTGACGGTAAAACTTATTGTTTAACAACTCAAGTTGAGGGTGCGGCAGGAAGTGTTTATACAACTTATATTTACAAATCTATCATTGATAAAAAAGTTGTCTCATTAACTTTTATTGTTCGTGTACCACAATGTGCAAATTATGACGAGGTGGAGAAACTGGAGTGTGAAGAAGAAAAAAAGATTTTTAATATTGATATAATGGTAAATAAGTTATTTTCTACTATTAAGTTTCAGTAATGTTGGAAAAAGTTAAAACAATTTTTGAAGATGGGGATATTTTAGCTATTGATAAACCAAGCGGTTTAGTAGTACATGGTGATGGGAGGACAGAAGAAGAAAGTTTGATTGATTGGATTGAGGAGTATATAAAAAGTAGGGGCGGGGGGGGACGCCCCCCCCCAAAACCAATTAAACGTTATACCCCAAAACACCCCAGCCGGGCGCACACCGC
>CAYMOA010000077.1:0-1666 GCA_964391935.1 uncultured Candidatus Saccharibacteria bacterium
TTCTTTTTAAAATGCTTTTTACTTGTGTTTTTATAATTTTACCTTCTTTTGCACTGTCTGTTGCGGGGAAATATTTGGGAGAGAAATAATTCGTGGTATAATTTTTCCATGGAAATATTACAACAATATTTAATAACTTTTGGTTGGGCAATTACTGGAGCAGTGTCGATGTCTATCTCACTGGGGATACTAGTTAAAGTTTTTTCATGGGTGACACCCATAGATGAGTGGCAAGAAATAAATAAGGGAAATATGGCACCAGCAATAGTACTAAGTAGTGCAATACTTGGGACCGCTCTTGTAATTGCTTTTACAATAATGACATGAAAATTAAAGAAATATTTTATTTAGTTTTAATTTCATTTTTTTTGTCTCATCTCGCTTTTGCTCACCCAGGTAGGACTGATTTTAATGGAGGACATACATGCAACACTAACTGTGCTCAGTGGAGTCTTTCAGATGGAGAATATCATATTCATTCACCTAAGAATAAAGAAATAAAATTAGAATCAAAACAAACGGCAAATGTTACTGCAAAGATGAAATCTAAGAAGTAGATTTTTTATTAATATATTTACATGAGTAATTTTAAAATAGAAATGTTGGAAATCGTTGATGAGAATGGTGAAGTTGTTGGTCTAGAAAGTAGAGAAAAAATACATAGAGAAGGTTTGTTGCACAGAGAAGTGCATGTGATTTTTGTGACTCCGAAAAAAGAAATAATTTTTCAGCATAGAGAAAAAAATAAAGCATCGATGCCAGACAAGTTAGACGCAACAGGAGGTGGACATGTAGACCCAGGAGAAGACTTTCTAACTGCGGCAGTGCGTGAGGCAGTAGAAGAGACGAGCATAGAAATAAAAAAAGAAGAACTGGTTTTTGGTGGAGTAGTAAGAAGTAGTATTTTTGAGCCAAAAACTGGAGTGACCAACAATGTTATCAGACATGTCTATGGCTATTTGTTTACTGGTGAATTGTCAGATTTAAAAATAGAGGAAGGGAATATAATTGAGTTTGTAAAATATGACTTTGAAAGTTTAAAAAATTTGAACGAGGAAGAAAAGACAAAGTTTATCTCAGTTATGTACGAAAAAATCTATATGGATATTTATGTGGAAATATTTTCTAAACTAAATATATAAAATATCTTTTTTTGAGTATGATATAATTTTGCTATGAAAATAGGAATAATCGGGAGTATGCAATTTACTGAGCAAATGCTTGACGCGAAAGAAAAATTAAACTCTTTTGGTTATCATGCTTTTGTTACTGATTTGTACAAACCATTTATAGGTAAAACAGATGAAGAAAAAGAGGTAATAAAAATTCACCAAAAAAATAATCTCGATGCTATTCGTGAATTTTGGAATATGATGCAAGGAGCTGATGCGGTTTTGGTTTTGAATTTAGAAAAAAATGGTATTAAAAACTATATTGGAGGAAATACATTTTTAGAAATAGGCTTCGGACATGTACTAAACCAAAAAATATTTTTATTAAATTCAATTCCCGAAATTCCATTTTATAAATCAGAAATTGAAGCAATGAAACCAATTTGTTTAAATGGAACATTAGAAGAAATTAAAAAATATATTTAAATTATTTATGAAAAAATGGTATCTAGCCTCTCGAACAAAATATACAAAACAAATGCAAGAGATTGCTA
>CAYMOA010000078.1:0-1619 GCA_964391935.1 uncultured Candidatus Saccharibacteria bacterium
CAATTATTTTTATCTTAACATTTTCAATAACAATATTTTTAATTTCTTTTTCTACTGCCTCTAGAGTTCCTAAAACATCAGTTTTAATAATTAATGGAAGTACAAAAATTTCTTCATCTAGGAATTGGAATTCTTCATGACTGTCGTCCATATTTTTAAATTCCTGAGCCTCAACCTTTGCTTCTTCTTGGGCTTCTTCGGCATCACGTTTTTTATCGTAAGCTTTAAAAGTTGCTCCTGCTACGGGAACACTATCAAATCCTGTGACTTTGATTGCTTGACCGGAGTGAGCGGTTAGAACAGGTTTACCCAAAAAGTTTTCCATGATGCGTGTAGGTGCAATAGAAACCCCAGAACTGATAACTGATCCCTTGTGAATAGCACCATTTTTAATAATTAGAGTTGCTGAGTTACCGCGCTTGGTGTCTACAAAACTTTCTAAAACCACACCTTCTGCCTCGTCGTTTACATTAAAATCGAGATCGATTATTTCTGATTGTAAAACAATTAGGTCTAATAACTCGTCAATACCAGTTCCGACTTTTGCAGAAATAGGTATGTAGGGAATTGTTCCTCCCCAAGTTTCTACATAAACGCCGATTTCTGAAAGTGAGTTTTTTGCCATCTCGATATTTGCCCCTGGTTTATCAATTTTGTTGATGGCTACGATAACAGGTATACCTGTTTTTTCTACAGTCTCCCAAGCCTCTTTGGTTTGTGCTTTGGCTCCATCCTCGGCTGAGACAATTAAAATGGCGATGTCGGCAATCTGCGCACCACGCTCGCGCATAGAAGAAAAAGCCGCGTGACCAGGAGTGTCGAGAAAAGTGAGTTGATTGCCTTTCCAATCTACCTCGTAAGCAGAGATATGTTGGGTTATCCCACCAGCTTCTCCATCCACAACTTTGGTTTTGCGGATATAGTCTAAAAGACTTGACTTGCCGTGATCGACATGTCCTACAATAGCCACAACCGGGGCTCGTTTACTTGTTTGAGTTTTAATATTTGACATTAGTGTGAAAATTATATCATATTTTCTATATTTTTGCTATAATAACTTAATGGAAGCAATTAGTAGTTCAACTCAAGGGATGCTAAATTTTCGCGAAAATAAAGTTTCGGTTGGTAACGAACTGGTGTTTTCCAAATACGGCTCTGATTTGGGATATCTTTATTATGAAGTAGAGGATGAAAGTAGTGGGATTTTTGGTAAAACATTGGACATATTGTTTTTTGACTCTTATTTGAAGCATGAAGAAACAGGTGAAAGATTACCAGAGTCATTCTTAACACGAAGTAATTTTTTATCAGTTTTGAATGAACTCCTATCTATCATGGACAAAAATAAAGTAAAAGTATTGATATTTCAAGCTGGAAACAAGAAGTTTTTTGAATTTGTATCTATGTTTCTAAAAACTGAAGCAGCTGTTGGAGAAGAAATTTCTCCCAATAAAATTGGTGTGTATCGTATTGTTACATATGATGAAATATGTAACCTCCTAAGTCACAAGAATTAATTTATATGTTTAATTTTCTAAGAGCTAAAAAAAGTTTTGGAATAAAGAATAGAATTTATTTTGACTCGGCGTCAGCGGTGCCGGTTTTAGATATTGCAAAAA
>CAYMOA010000079.1:0-1550 GCA_964391935.1 uncultured Candidatus Saccharibacteria bacterium
TGATGTTGTGGGGGATAGAAGATATTCGCTATTTTTATAATGGAGATATGCGAATAACTTCTCAATTTTAAAATATGCAAGAAATTTACAAAAACAATTATTCAGGAATAAGAAGAAATGATCGTGAAGTAGGCAATCCTGTTCGATTTGGGGATATAACACTAAACTTAAGGAACAAGGAAATGTTTAATAGTCTATCCCACAAAAAAATCCCTTTAACACCAAAAGAGTATCAAATCATGAATATGCTTATTCATTCAACTAATTCAGGAGTGCCAATATCTTCTTCTGAAATACATGACTTTTTATACGATGACTTTATCGAGACTAAAGAGCTCTCACTCAATTCTAATCCAGTCTCTGTTTATTTGAATAGGTTACGCAAAAAATTAAAATTAATTTCTAGTGAAGTTTCCATACCAAGAAATTCGAGGGAGTTCAGAGGTCATAAATACTTGGTGTATAATCAGAAAGAAATATGAAAAAATATAGTAAAAAGTGGATGCAAACATTTGTCGAAGGAAAATTTCCAGAAGACAATAATCAGATAATAGAAAAAATTTCTAAACATGCTTTTGAGGTTGAAGATGTAGAAGTTGTTGGAGAAGGTAAGGATAAAGACTCTCTGTTTGAGATAAAAGTTTTACCAAACCGAGTTTCCGATGCTTTTTGTATCCGTGGTATGGCTCGCGAATTCGCAACAGTTTTTGATTTAAATTTTAGAAAAGATTCTATTCCAAAATATGATTTAAATTTAATCGAAGAAAAAGAAAATTATTTGAAAGTAGAGTTCTCTAAAAATGGTATAAGTCCGGTGAATAACTTTTTCGGTGCAAAAATAATTGTTGATCAGAAAACTAAAACTCCTGACTGGGCGAGAGATATCATTGAAAAAAGTGGTGGACGAATCATCAATCCAATTGTAGATTTTACAAACTTAATAATTTTCTCATTTGGACAACCGTGTCATGCTTTTGATGCAAAGAAAATTACTGGCAATATACAGATTCGTTTTGCAAAAGATGGGGAAAAATTAACAGTTTTAGGAGGAAAGGAATTAACCTTGAGAGATGTGGATATTGTAGTTGCAGACGAAAACAAAGCACTTGACTTGGCGGGAGTAAAAGGAGGAGTCCTAGCTGAGGTAGACGCAAATACAGAAGAGATAATTTTTATTGTTCCAAACTTTAACGGGAATATGGTGAGATCTGCAAGTGTGTATCATAATATTCGTACTGATGCCTCAAAGTTATTTGAAAATAATGTTTCTGCATTTAACACAGAAATAGTTTTTCAAGAGGCTTTAGCTACAATAAAGGAAATTTTTCCAGACGCAGAAATTAAATATTATTTTAAAGTATTTGATAACAAAAAAGAAAACCCAAAAATAAGTCTTTCGGTTTCCGATGTTTCTAGAATAGCCGGAGTAGGAATTTCTAAAGACGAAATAGAAAAAATTCTCCAGAGACTTAATTTTACTATTTTAGAACAGAACGAAAATAGTTTTACTATCCAAGCTCATAAAGACAGACTCGATATAAATATTAAAG
>CAYMOA010000080.1:0-1529 GCA_964391935.1 uncultured Candidatus Saccharibacteria bacterium
GACAGGTCCAGTCTATTGACGACCAGATAAGCAGATTGAAAACATTGGCAAATAATCTAGGTATTGAGATAAAAGAAATCTTAACCGAAAATAAATCTGCAAAAAATCCAAATAACCGACCTATTTTTAATGGAATGTTGGACCGAATTGAAAAAGGAGAAGCACAAGGTATTTTGTGTTGGCAAATTAACCGTATCACAAGAAATCCAGTTGATAGCGGTAGATTGAGTTGGTTACTACAACAAAACATCATCCAATCCATTCAAACGATTGATAAAGAATATCTACCTAACGATAATGTAATTTTGTTCAATGTAGAAAGTGGTGTCGCCAATCAGTTTATTATTGATTTGAAAAAAAGTAGTAAAAGAGGAATGGAAGGAAAAGCTGAAAGAGGACATCTGCCCTCCAGAGCACCGATTGGATATTTGAATGATATTTTAACTCAAACAATTATTCCAGACCCTGAAAGATTTGTTCTAGTTCGTAAAATGTGGGACTTGATGCTTACAGGAAATTACAAACCAATTCAAATAATGAGAATTGCAAACGAGGAGTGGGGATTTAGAACCCATAAAACCAAAAGGAGTGGTGGTAGTGAGTTGGTGAGGAGTGTAATTTATAAGATTTTTACAAACATATTTTACACTGGTAATTTTGTATGGGGAGGAAAAACTTATAAAGGAGAACATAAACCTATGGTTTCAAACGATGAATATGATAGAGTTCAAATCATTTTAGGTAAAAAAGGTAGACCTCGTCCAAAAACTCACGAGTTTGCTTACACAGGTCTTATAACTTGTGGTGTTTGTGGCTCTATGTATACAGCTACCGAGAAAACAAAATTGATAAAAGCAACTGGGAAGTTGAAAACTTATAGATACTATCACTGCACCAAGAGAAGAAAAGGAGCGGTGTGTAACGATAATAGTAAATTAACTTTGGAGGAATTAGAAGCTCAAATAGATTTTGAATTAGAGAGAAATACTATACATCCACAATTCCAAAAATGGGCGATTGATATTTTGAATTGGAAAAATGATAACGAAATAGAAGACAGAACCAAGATTTACGAAAATCAATGCAAAGAGGTTATTGAAATTCAAAAAGAGATTGATAATCTTACTAAAATGCGATACAGAGATTTGATTAATGACGAGGAATATATAAAACCAAAAGAAGAATTGAAAGCTAAACTTACAAAACTGCAAGATGCAATGAGGCAAACGGAAAGCCGAGCAGATAAGTGGTTAGAACTTTCGGAGAAAACTTTTTACTTCTCAACCTATGCTCGTAAAGAGTTCCTGCTCGGGGACTTGCAAAAGAAAAGAGAAATCTTTTCAGCACTCGGTCAGAACTTTTCTGTAAAAAACAAAAAACTCTTTATAAATAAGAATGAATGGTTTATTCCAATAGAAAAAGCATATCCAGAATTGCAAAAGAGATTTAATCGGTTAGAACTGAATAAAACCCTTGATAATACAAGGAGAAATGAAGAAATATCAAAGATAATTTCTGATTGGCTACCC